>JBBDZM010000001.1:0-9208 GCA_040900165.1 Patescibacteria group bacterium
TTACATCCCCATCCCACCCATGCCGGACATATCAGGCATGGCGGATCCGCCGGCTGGCGGACTTTTTGGTGGTAAATCGGTAACAGCGGCTTCGGTGGAAAGAATCATCGCCGCTACAGAGCTGGCGTTCTGAAGGGCCGAGCGGGTAACTTTGAGCGGGTCGATGATGCCGGATTTAATCATATCGACGTACTGGCCGGTTTTGGCGTCGTAGCCAGTGCCGGTTTTGGCCTCTTTAATTTTTGCCACCACCACGGCGCCTTCGGTGCCGGCGTTGTGGGCAATCTGCCAGGTTGGGGCATGGAGGGCGTTGTGAACGATATCGGCGCCGACTTTTTCGTCGCCGTCTAATTTCAGTGCTTCAATCACTTTCAGGGCTTGAATCAGAGCCGTACCGCCGCCGGCGACGACGCCTTCTTCGATAGCGGCGCGGGTGGCTTCTTTGGCGTCCTCAACCCGGTGCTGTTTCTCTTTCTGCTCCACTTCGCTGGCCGCACCAACTTTAATCACCGCCACCCCGCCAGAAAGTTTGCCGAGGCGTTCTTTGAGTTTGTCTTTGTCGTAATCGCTATCGGCTTTGGCAATCTGAACTTTAATTTGCTCAACCCGGGCCTTGATGGCTTTGGCCGAGCCCTTGCCGTCCACAATGGTGGTGTTGTCTTTGTCGGTGACTACCCGGCGGGCGGAACCGAGCATATCAACGGTAGCGGCGTCGAGCTTGAGGCCCTTTTCCTCGGAGATCACTTCGCCGCCGGTCAAAACAGCGATATCCTGGAGCATTTCCTTGCGACGATCGCCAAAGCCCGGGGCTTTAACGGCTAGCACGTTCATAATGCCGCGCAGTTTATTGACCACCAGCAGGCCGAGCGCTTCCGCTTCGACGTCTTCGGCGATAATCACCAGCTCTTTTTTGCCGGATTGGGCAAGCTGTTCCAAGAGCGGCAGGATTTCTTGGATTGAGGAAACCTTTTTGTCGGTAATTAAAATGTTCGGGTTTTCGATAGTTGCTTCCATTCGAGCGGTGTCGGTGACCATGTAGCTGGAGAGATACCCTTGGTCGAACTGCATGCCTTCGGTTAGCTCGTACTCCACGCCCAAGCCCTGGGACTGCTCGACGGTAATGACGCCGGCGTTGCCGACTTTGTCGAAGACCTCGGCGATTAGCTCGCCGATTTCGGCATCATTTGCCGAGATGGAGGCCACTTGGGCGATTTCGGCTTTGGTGGTGATGCGCTTGGCGGTCTTTTGGAGATGCTCAACCACCGCGACGGTCGCTTTTTCAATGCCGTGGCGAATGGACATGGCGTTGGAGCCAGCGGCGACGTTCTTGAGGCCTTCGTTAATCATCGCTTGGGCCAACAGGGTGGCGGTGGTGGTGCCGTCGCCGACGTTGTCGTTGGTTTTGGAGGCGACTTCTTTCACTAACTGCGCGCCCATATTTTCGAACTTGTCTTCTAGCTCGATTTCTTTGGCGATAGTGACGCCGTCGTTAGTGATGGTCGGGCCGCCGTAGCCCTTGTCGAGCAAGACGTTGCGGCCTTTCGGACCAAGCGTTACTTTGACGGTGTCGGCCAACTGGTTAACGCCAGAACGGATTTTGTCGCGAGCGTCTTGGGAAAATTTAATATCTTTAGCCATTTTTGTGTATTCCTTTCTTACTCGATGATGCCGAGGATTTCGTCTTCCCGGAGGATTTTGTAATCAATATCGTTGGCCTTGTAGTCTTTGCCGCCCCAGTTTTCAAACAAAACTTTATCGCCTTTTTTGAGCTCGATGGCGATGCGCTGACCGTCTTTGTCTAAGCGGCCCGGACCAACGGCGACAACTTCGCCTTCCTGCGGTTTTTCTTTGCTGGCGGTGTCCGGAATGATAATGCCGGACTTAGATTTGCTTTCGGTGGAGGCAACTTTAACGACAATTCTGTCTGCAAGAGGTTTTATTTTCATAGTTGGATTGTAAAGCTTGCTTTACATGAAATCAAGCGCATAAGTAATGGCCGGTGGCATGATGCCCACCGGCCAGGTCGTTCACGGTGCGTAGCGCTCCGTAACCGAGAGGTTGCTTCGACAGGCGTAGTCGAACGCCTCAAGGAAGCTCTTACCGTACTCGCTCACCTCGATCACTCGCCCCTCCAACGGGCATGTGCGATTGTATTCCTCTGTTTCCTTCACAGCGTTGGACAGCAGCCGGTAAAGTTCGTTCGGACCATCCGAACAGTCGGCACCGTAAAGATCTGCGCGAGCCTTGCCGTCTACAACGTAGTGAAGCCGACAATACCACTTGAGTATATTCTCCAGTTGACTGACATTGGAGAAGCAAGTAGCTGCCCTTTCTTGCCAAAGCATCTCGACCGTGTCGTTGAGTGGAACTTGTTTACTATCAGACAGAACGCGGTTGTGGCCAAGCCCCAGCTGAGTCCAGATTAAGCTCATCACCAATATAGGGAACTCCTTAAGAATGGGGATCGACATAGGCATCGTCATAAAGGCAGAGCTTCTGGAGTATTCCACCACCCAGCCAAACATCCCCATAATCATGTGCGAAACATCGGCCGGCTGATACCGCAGGGGAGGATCGAACGGGCGTCCATCGGGCATCATCGGCGGAATAATTATCGGCTCGATTAGATACGCAAACCATTCGTGCGCTTTGGTCGGATCCGCCCAGGCAATCGCCTTAATGATGCCTTCAAATTTCTTGCCCATAACTGAGTTACCAATGTGCCCCGGGCATTTGGTTGCAATTGCTCGTACGTGGTCGTAGACCTCCGGCCATTGGGCTTCGCCGAAGAGCAGGGGAATGTAAGAAGTCGTCTGGTCCCACTGGAGACCTTCAATACTGCTGATGACGTGGTACGTGTTGTCAATGTGCTTCATAGCTTTCACCACCCCCGCCAGGGGGTAACGGTACGCTCCCGCGTACAAGGCGAGTATAAACTTACATATTTAGCGGTCAATGGGTCAGTTAATTTTTCGGCATAAACCCTTGACTTTTCTCGAGAAATATGGTATAGTTCGCAACATGTCGCATGTTTCAAACAAAGTCGTCATCGCTGACAGCAATCGTCAGAAAACCGTCAAGCTGCTGGACGAAACCCATCGAGGTACCAAGCTAACTTCGATTGTTGCTGAAGGGAGAACCAGTGAAGTGCGACGTTTCTGTCGACACGAGCACGGTCTCTTCGAGGATGACAAATCGGCAACCGGCCTCCGGAAGTTTCTCGTCAACGACATCTACGGCGGCACGGTTGAGAAACCGGCTGAACAGCCGAAACGGCCGGGAAAAAGAGCCCCCAGACGGCGCCCACCCGTTGAGAAGATCCACCTGCCGCTCGATGAGATCGGTAAGGAGGTCCCTGACGACTACGGCGCGCCGCTGGACGGCAAAGTGCTCAACTTCTAGTTGAGCCAAGACCCCCGGGCTTCTGTGCAACTGCACAGAAGCCCTTTTTTAATACTCACACCAGTAAGGTACAATCGGAACATAATACAAAATGAAACATTTCGTTGCCTCACCATAAAGGTTCGTCATGAAACGATTAGTTTCCGGGATTAAACCAACCGGGCAATTACATATCGGCAACTACATTGGGGCGATTGCCCAATATGTGGAGCAGCAGAACGAGTACGACTCGTTTTTGTTCGTGGCCGATTATCACGCCTTAACTACCCAGCCCCAGCCGGAACAGTTAACGGAAGAAACGCTCCAGGTGGCGGCGCTGTTAATTGCCTGCGGGGTAGATCCGAAAAAAGCGACGCTGTTTGTCCAGTCAGCCGTGCCAGAACACGCCGAGCTGGCGGTGATCATGAGTAATTTTACGACGATGGGCCAGCTCAACCGGATGACGCAGTTCAAGGAAAAATCCAGCCAGTACGGCCAGTTGGCCGGGCTGTTTACCTACCCAGTGCTGATGGCCGCCGACGTGGCCGTCTACGACGCCGAAGTAGTGCCAGTGGGCGACGATCAAGTCCAGCATCTGGAACTAGCCCGGGAAATTATCCGCAGTATCAACAAACACGCCGGCAGCGAACTTTTCAAAGAACCCAAGCCGCTACTCTCCCACGCTCCCCGGATTATGGCCTTAAACGATCCCACCAAAAAAATGTCCAAATCCGTTGCTGGCAGCGCCATTGGGTTATTAGACGACGAAGGAACAATTACCCGCACCATCAAACGGGCGGTAACGGATTCCGACCCCAACTCCAACAAGAAAAGCCCGGCGCTGGAGAACCTGTTTGCCATTATGAAAACCGTCTCGGAACATGAGACGTATCTGCGTTTTGAAAAAATGCACAGCGACGGCAAACTCCAGTACAGCGAGCTGAAAGAGCAGTTGATCGAAGATACCCTAGCCTTTTTGGCGCCGATTCAAAAATCGTATCAATCACTGCGCCGCGACGACGAAGCGTTGAAAAAAATGCTGACTAACGGCAACGCCACCGCCCGCCAAGCTGCCCAAGCCAAGCTAGCTGTGGTCAAGAAGTCGCTGGGCTTGCTCGGGTAAAAGCCTGGATTATTTGGAAAATTTCTAGTACACTAGTCTTTGTCCTACTGGACAAAAGGATTGCACGTTATGAGTTTTACTGTTGATGGACAGAGTTTTAGCTCTATCCCGGTCGTCACACTACCGGACAAAACAAGTCCGGCGCCGATTATCAAAGAGGACTTGCTTGAAACACACGACTACTGCCCGTACTGTGAGATTTTTTTCGGGCTGAGAATACGTCCGTCCGGAAATCCTTACGGTGAGAGCCGGTTTGTTGTTGTCGCCAATCAAGACATCTACCCGGTGTGCCACCTGCACAACAGCCGGGGCACCACCGGCAACGTCAAAGAACTACCGTTCAAGGCCTCCGCATAGCGGAGGCCTGTCTGTTTTTCCGTTGATTTTATCCGTAGGCGGCGTAGAATTTTAGCCAACACAGGCGCCCCCTGGCGCCAGGAGGTGAATGAACATTGGCACAGCTGCACAACCGCAGCCTCGGGGAACTCCGGGACATGATGGTTCTGAAGGCCATACCGCTCAAAGAGCCAGTCGAGCTGACCTCGCGTATCTGCCACTTCTGCAAGTTGGAAGGACGGTTTACTCCGGTAAACAGTCGGGCAGTCAGCGAGGGACGTTACGTTATCGTCGTCTATTACAAAGGAAGCGCATATGTCACGGAAGTCGAAGGAGTCTGCAGCCCACATCGAGATAAGTTCCGGCACTTGCTGGGACAAACCATCCGGCGCTAACGCGCCCTGACCAAGCGCTTTTGTTTCAACAACAAGGGCGCTTATTATTATGCCAACAGCTGCTGAAGTTCGGCGGTTTTTTCTTTGACGATTTGCTCGGAGCGGCCTTCGACGTTCAGCCGCAGTAGCGGCTCGGTGTTGCTGGGACGCAGATTGAAGCGCCATTCACCCATATCAATTGATACTCCATCGGTAGTGTCGAGCTGCCCGTCGGCATACTGCTGCCGGACTTGCTCCATTTTGGCTTGGACATCGGCAATATTAAAATTAACCTCGCCAGAAACGTGATATTTATCCCGCAGCGGCGCAATCAGCTCCGAAACCGTCTTGCTGCTTTCTTCGATCATTTGCAGAACCAACAAAAACGGAATTAAACCGTTGTCGGCGTAGAAAAAGTCCCGAAAGTAAAAGTGGCCGGACATCTCCCCAGCAAACAGGGCATCTTCGCGCTTCATCCGATTTTTGATAAAAGTATGGCCGGCTTTGTTTAACAACGCCGTCCCGCCAGCGGCAGCAACGGTTTCCTCGACTGCCCAAATGTTACGCGGGTCGTAAAGAATTTTTTCACCTTGGTTCTTTTGCAATAAATGTTGAGCCAATAATGCCGTCAGGTGGCAACCCTCCACAAACAGGCCGTTTTCATCGGCCAAGTAAAACCGGTCGCCGTCGGCATCCCAGGCCACGCCCAAATAGGCTTTCTCTTTAATTATTAATGCACTGGTTTCCGCCCGGTTCTCCGGAATCATTGGGTCGGGCCGGCCTTTGGGAAACGAGCCGTCGGGGGTATCGTTTAGGCCGATGAGCTCCAGTTTGTCGCCCAGCAATTGTTTGGCCAACACGCCGCTCAAACCGAAGTTATTGTTAGCGACGATTTTTAGCTTCGGTAGACTAGCGGGAGCAAAGTTCTGCTCAAGAAACGCTAAATACTCTTCGGTTAAATCCTGTTGGGTAACACTGCCCGGTTGGGCCGCGGCAGTAAATTGGCCGGCCAATGCCAGCTCTTTGATTTCGTTGAGGCCGTTGTCGGAGCTAATGGCCTCGACACCGCCCCTGACCATTTTTAGCCCGTTGAATTCGGCCGGGTTGTGGCTGGCGGATACTTGGATACCGCCGTCCAGCTTATGGGCACCCACGGCGAAATAAATCATTTCTGTCGGCCCCTGGCCAATGTCGATAACGTCCACGCCCATTTCGGTTAGTCCTTCGATCACCGCTTGCTGGAGCGACGGTGACGAAAGCCGGACATCGCGCCCAACAGCCACCTTAATTTGGGAATTGGGACTTGGGGTTTGGGACTTGAGTATGAATTGGGCGTAACCCTTGGCGATGGCTTTGACGGCTGCTTCATCGATTTCGCCAGGATAAACACCCCGGACGTCGTAGGCCTTAAAGATTTTCTCGTTCATCTAGGTAGAACGTACGTTTTTTCAGGGCAAAAATAAAGCCGCCCTTCGACTTCGCTCAGGGCGGTAAAAAAATTAGGGCCGGCCTCAGAATGAGGACCGGCCCTTCGTGTGGGAGGAGGAAACAAAGTGCTAGAAGAATGCGCGCTGACCAGCTGCTTCAGCGGCTTTAAGACGCTTTACCACTGCTGGCGGAGCGTTATCTTGCCGGTACTTGTTAAGACGCCGAGCAACATAGGCTGACACCTGCTTGGCGCCGGGGTTTCTAATCCCCTTGGCCTTGTATGCTCCTTCGGTTTGACCCTCCAGATCAAGGATTGTCTGGGCGGTTGGAAACGCCTGGCAGACTTTCTTCAGCGTGTCCCAACTGCACGGCAGGTAAGCAAGCGAAAGACCGCTTTGGTCACCTGATAGCTCAAGCAAATCGACCCGGTCATCAAGCTCGCGCAAGATTCCCAGCAGCTGCCTGGCTTTCTGGTCGCGTGCTAATGGATAGTCAGGATCGTTGTGATCCATTCGTTCCATCAGCAGATCGAGGTACCGTTGAACTCGAGCTTCCTCCAGCTCGTCTAACCGGTTGGTTTCGAAGAGGGGGAGCTCGAACCAGTACTTGCAGTTATCTGTGTCAAAGAGGTATCGGCGGATAGTCGCCTGGTCGCCTCCTTTTAAGATTTGTCCAAATACTCGGGCACTTTTCAGCGCTTCGTAGAGTTCGCGACGTTTTCGATGAGCAAAGCCATCGTTAAAGCGCGAGATGAGACTTTTGTAGTTGAGAACGATGGCCATAATTTCCTCCGTGATGTGAGGTACGTACTGCGAATAGTAGCACATTTACCCTGAAAAGTCAAGGGTAATACGTCCGAAACTGACCTAGTAGACTAGTCCTCTTTGGCCGGGCCAGTGCCAACCAAAAATCGGGCCGGCCAGGCTTTGTAAACTGAGCGAAAGGTCTGTTGATTAATAATCTTGCCACCACGTCTGACAGTATAGTAAGCAATGGCCACTGCCCCGTCGTGGGCGCGTTCGATCTGTTTTTCTTCACCTTTGGGCAAGGTATCGGTTTTGGCATAGATTGGGTCGCCCGGCTTAGTCACGCTCAGGATCTCCGGTTCGCTGACAGTTGCCTTCCGACCATCGCTAGTTCCCCAAAGTTCAAAAATAACGCTGTTGCCAATCACTCGACCTTGAATCAGGATATGTCTTTTAGTGTCGTTGAGAAAGCGGAAATCGGGTTTTGGCAGGTAAATGGTCGCATCCAGACCAACTGGTGGCTCGTAGTAGGGGACTCGGTAGGAGTGGTTCTGTCGCTCCATTACCTTTAGCCCCGCGCTCAGAACCGACCGAAACAATGTCGTCGATACCTGGCAAAGTCCGCCGCCGTACTCCGGCACCGTTCGATTTTCTTTGATAACTAACTCCGGTAGATAGCCAGTAGTGTGGTCGACAGCGCCAAGCGTGGTTACGGTTGAGAATTCTTTACCCGGTGCAATCAGAGCGCTCTGCATAAACGACACGCCCTGTTTAATGTTGTGGATTCGATTGGCTGGCGAGCCGATAAAACTAGTCTGGCCAAAACCAATCCGCTCAACGATCCCTAATTTATCCAAATTATCCTCGGTAATTAGCGGTTTCTGCTGGGTCATTGTTAGAGCGACTGTCGGTGACTCTTGATCGGAGTTGAGTGCCCGAACAATATCGTCGGCCGATTCGGTTAAGTCGACAACCACACCCTCTTTGGCAATCGAAGCAATCGCTAGCCGCCCATCCTTAATAAATAGCTGTGGTTCCACGGCCGGCTGATCGATATCGGCCGCCAGCGTCTGGAGGTAGTTTTTGGCCTGCTCGGTGGTAAAGCGGGCGACGAGGATTTTCTGGACAGCTGCCGTCGGCTGGGAATCGTCCCCGACAAAGCCGATTAGCTGTTTTACTTCGCGGGTTGTCAGGGTTTTATGGCCGTTATTACCCCAAGTTAAGCTGATTTTTTTCTGGGCTAATTTTTCGGCCGTTTCTTTGAGTTGGGCTTTGTCGCCAAGGATTACAGCTGGCGCGTCAAAGTAAGTTTGAACGGCAATACTACTACCAAAAAACCGGCTCCAGCTATTAATTATTTTGGCTCTGACCTCCTGGCGATCAATAACATTGCCAACTTTTTCCTTAGTAATGGTTAGTTGGTCGAGAGTGTAGGCGGCTTTTGCGTCAAGTGCTGGTTGGTCAACGGCGACGGCAAATGTCGAGACAGCGGTATCAAGAGCTTGATTATCAAAACTAACAACTGGGTCAACTTGCTGGGTGGCAAAGACCGATTTAAGTTGGGCAAAAAAGCTCGCCATACGCTGGTCGTTATTGCGACCAACGCCGTAAATTGTCTCGGCAGTTTGTTTGACGTTGTAGCGCCAATCGATTTCTTCTTGATTGAGGGTTTGGGATTGGTCTTGGTAGTGCAAAATTACTGGCTCTGAATTATCGGCGATAAGGGAGATTAATTTGGCTTCGGTTTGCGCCTGGGTCAACCCACCGAACGACACCCCGCCAACGCTAACTCTTGGATAGACCTGCCCGAGATAGGCCAA
>JBBDZM010000002.1:0-4342 GCA_040900165.1 Patescibacteria group bacterium
GGCTTACAGCGCACTGCTCTACCGCTGAGCTACTCCAGAATATTTAATAAAGAACGAACTGGGCTAATTTTACCCTAAAAGCCCCTCTTGGGGCAACGGTTTGGGGTGCTGGAAAAATCGGCAACATACCTTAAGATAGGTGGGAGGGGATGACAAAAGAAAATTCAATTAAAATTGGCGTTTCTGGTTCGGCGGTTTTTAATTGCTCGGCGGATGCTGTTGAAAAAGCCCAAAAAGTTGGCCAGGAGTTGGCCAAGCGCGGCATTGTGGTTGTTACCGGCGACACCACCGGTATTCCGTTAGAAGCGGCCAAAGGCGCTAAAAAAGCCGGCGGCTTTACGGTGGGGATCTCGCCGGCCTCCAGCTATATCGAGCACGTCCGCAAATACAAACTGCCCCACCAGTACACCGACTTCACCATGTACACCGGCTTTGGCTACTCGGGGCGCAATATGCTCTTTATCCGCTCCACCGACGCGGTGATATTTATCTGCGGGCGGATTGGCACGCTGAACGAATTTACCGTGGCCTTTGAGGACAAAAAACCAATCGGCATTTTGATGGATTCCGGCGGGATGATCGATGAGATCGACCATATTTTAACTGTGGCCAAGCGCGGCCGGGCCCGGATTGTCTTTGAGAGCGACCCAGAAAAACTCGTGACGGGGCTAATTAAAGAAGTTAAAAAAGAGCGCGCCCAGCGCAACTGATGGCCGAGATCAGCTTTTTCGGCGCCGCCGGCGAGGTAACGGGCTCGAATTTCTTGGTGACCAACGGAGCCACCCGGTATCTAGTTGATTGCGGCCTGTTCCAGGGCAGCAGCCACGCCTTTGACGCCAATATGGCCGGATTTAAATTTGAGCCAGCCGACATTCAAGCGGTTGTAATTACCCACGCCCATCTCGACCATATCGGCCGTCTACCCAAACTAGTGAAAGACGGCTATCGGGGACCAATTTACGCCACCGCCGCCACGCTGGAGCTGACCGAGCTGGTGCTGAAAGATGCCTACCATGTGATGACCAGCCGAGCGCACCACGACCGGATGCAGCGCAACGAGGGACTAATGTACGAAGAAGCCGATTTAAAGCGCACCCTCACCCTGTTTAAGCCGATTTCCTACCATAAGCCCCAGCCGCTAGAAGGCGATGATTCGGTAACGCTGTATGACGCCGGCCATATTTTGGGCTCGTCCAGCGTTTTACTGGAAGCCGGCGGCAAAAAGTTTGTTTTTTCCGGGGATTTGGGGCACTACCCCAATACTTTACTGCCGCACTCCCAGCCACCGCCAGAAGCTGACGTGATTGTGACCGAAGGCACCTACGGCGGCGTCGAGCACGAACCGAAACAAGACCGAACAATTGTTTTGCGCGAAGCAATCGAGTGGACGATTCAAAACCGCGGCGTATTGCTGATTCCGGCGTTCTCAATCGAGCGCACCCAAGAGCTGCTGTACTTGTTCCACCAAATGTTTGCCCACCAAAAACTGCCGCGGATTCCGATTTATCTGGACGGGCCGCTGGCCATTGAAGCCCTGGAGGTATTCGACCGCCACCAAGAGATGTACGCCGAACAAGTCAAGAAAGATTCCGATACCGGCCACGAGATTTTTTCGTTCAAAAGTTTGGCTTTAACGCCGACGGTTCCGGAGTCCAAGGCAATCAACGAAATTCCGCCGCCCAAGGTGATTATCGCTGGCTCCGGCATGATGGTGGGCGGCCGGATTGTTCATCACCTCAAGCGCTACCTACCCCACGACAAAACCCTGCTGCTGGTGGTGGGCTACCAAGCCGAGGGCACGTTGGGGCGCGAAATTATTAACGGCGCCAAACATATTCGGGTTGACCGGGCGGAGATCCCCGTCCGCGCCAAAGTCCAGGTGATTGACGCTTTTTCCGGCCACGCTGATAACTCCGAGCTACTAGATTGGCTAAAAGGCATCAAACTGGCCGAAAACGGCAAGGTCTTTATTGTTCACAGCGACCCCAACCGGGCGAGCAAATTTAGCGAAAATATTAAATCTATTTTCCCCAACACCGAGATCCAGCCAGCCGGAGTCGGGCAGTCCATCCAGATTTAAATATTATTTTTTATCAATAAATGTACTGGGGTAGGGTATATAGTGGAGTAGAGGGGGTATAATTGGGGAGATGTTAGACAAAGAAACCAGGCGACTGACTGCCCGACTCCACCGAATTGAGGGGCAGTTACGGGCTTTGGAAAAACAGCTCGTTTCCGAGAGTGATCCCCTCTTGGTAATTGCCCAGTTCGATGCGGCCATATCCGCCACCAAAGGGGCACTCAATAGCTATATTGATGAAACTATCACTGACCTACCTGCCGACATTCGTCAGAAAATAATTAAGCGCTTAATTACCAAGAGTTAGTGGATATTGACTGGTGTTTTAATCGGAATGTTGGCGTAAAACCAGATGGCGTTTTCGTGCCCCAACCGGACACAGCCGTGGGAAACTGGGCTACCCAAATGAGCCGCCCCCTCGATTAAGGTGCAGCTGGAGTTAAAACAAGGTAAATCGTGAATGCCGTAGCCCTCGTAGCCGGAGCCGTCCGGGTTTTTGGCCAGGGCGTTCCAGTAGCGCATCCAGATTCCCGGGTACAGCCGTGATTGGGCCAGGCTGATTTTATTCTTAATATAGAAAACACCCTTAGGGGTCGGCAGACCAGCCTGTCCACTTGAGATAATAAAGCTTCGCAAGGCCTTTTTGCCGTCAACAATGGTCATTTTTTGCTTGGCTAGGTTGATATCGACGTAGATCCCCTCGAATAACCCCGGGATATAGTCGGCTTCAACGAGTAGCTCCGTAAAAGTGACGGTTTGCAGGGGAATCTCGATTATCCCGCCCGGGGTTGGTTCGGTGATATTTTGGTAGACGCTGGCTAGCAGGGTGGGAATAACCACCGCTCGACCGTCTCTCCCCTGCTGGAGGACGGCTTTCGGGGTTCTTTGGATGATTTTCTGAACCATTGGGATATTGAGCTGGAAGGCAATCCGCTCATTTAGGTAGCTACGGAGCTTTTCCTCGGACACCTGCCAGTGAAGTTGGCCTTTGGCCGGGGAGTAGTCGATTAGCTCGTACTCGTCGGCTAGGGAGATAGTGAAATATCGCCCGTCCCCCACCAAACTAACTGGCTGGAGCGATTTGGTAATTTCGGTTTTTGTTTGGGTAGCAGTGGCAGTACTGATCTCGGCGGCTGTTTCTTCGTAAGTAAAGGTTAGCTCTTCGGTGCCGATGCCGGTTAGCTGCTGGTTGATGCCTGTCAGGGCCGGATCGATATGGACCTGTTTGCCGCTGATAGCGGGGATCACTACTAGATGGCCATTAACCGTTTTGACAGAGGCGTTTTTAGCAGTGTTGCGTAGATGAAATTTACTCTCAACGGCTTTGAGGAATTTTTCTTTATTAACCTGGTAGGCGATTGGGTAAGATTTTTGCTGGAAAAAATTGCGCCAGTAGGCGGGTGCTAGCCAACCAAAAGTCGAGCTACCTGGTGCTGAAAAAATATCGCTATCCCCCGGTCTAATCTCCACACCCAGCTCGTTATAGCTGGCAGATTTGGTTTGGCCATCAATTTTGAGTGTGACTTTCTGGGAATTGAGAGTGTTGGACTGGCTTTTAATTAATTCAATCGCTTTTTCTGGGGTCAGTCCCCCAACCTCTACTCCACCAACAACGGTATTGGGAGTAATTTTGCCCTGATAGGCCAAGGCCAACGAGCCGGCACCAGCTAACAGCAATGAAAAAACCGAAATTATACCGAACACCCAAGACAGTAGCCGACGAGCTGGCGATTTCATTATTCAATCCAATATTACGAAACTGACGCTAATTTTCTAGTGGGCGATTATATAGTGGGTCCGGATGGACTCGAACCATCGATCGTCGAGGTATAAGCTCGATGCATTAACCGCTATGCTACGGACCCGAACAGGGATAATTGTACTTTTTTACCGATATTTTCTCAATGATATTAGTAGGATTTTTTCTTGGTTTGACAGGAGGGGGATACTATGATTACTGTATACCCAAGCACTTTAGGGGTGGCGCGGCCACTTTTAGGGAGCATCGAGAGGTTCACCCCGAGCGGAAGTCTGGGGTTTACCTGAATGGAGTCGAGGGGAAGGTAATAAGTAGGGGCAAGAGGCCGCGAATAGGTTTCTTTGCTCATTAACATGAAGGAGGAATATGAAGAAAATATTCATTCGATTCCTTTCGGTTCTTCTGGCACTCCAAGGTTACGTTGGCATCAGTTTACTAACTGCACCGTCGGCCTATGCCTCGGAAATGCCGGACGTGATTATCAACGAAGTAATGTGGATGGG
>JBBDZM010000002.1:4442-6475 GCA_040900165.1 Patescibacteria group bacterium
GACGGCTTAGTTGATGATATTAACTGGACGACTGACACTACAACTGCCAGCGCCAACTGGAACGGCTTTGCCGACAGTGAGAGCGGGGTAGTTGGTTACAGCGTTGGTTTAGGAACTTCGATTGGTAGCGATGATGTAGTAGCATTCGCCGATGTGGCGCTAGCCACTTCTTACGTTTTCCCGCTTGGTGCGGGTTTAACGGAAGGGACAACCTACTTCGCTACGGTCAGGGCAACTAACGGCGTTGGTCTAGTTAGCACGCTATCGAGCGACGGATTCACCGTCGACACCGCCGCACCGGCACCAGTAACTAATCTAACGATTAGCGATGTTCCGGGCGATAACGGCGGTAATGTCACCGTTGATTGGGATCCATCAACTTCCGTTGATGAGATTGCCTATCGAGTTGACTACCACCAAGTCGGTGGCGGGGGTGCGTTAAGTGTTTTGGTTGGCAGTGCAACTACTGCCAACATCTCGGGTCTGGAGAACAGCCCAGTCGAGTATGAATTTGAGGTGGTAGCAATTGACTTCAGTACGCTGGAATCGGTTGGTAACCTGATAGTAACTGGTTCGGCTCTAGACAACTTAGCGCCCGAACTTAGCTCAACCAAAGTAGCTGTGGCTCAAAACCAACCAGGCACTAGCGACACGATCTCAGGTATTGGGGGCGCCGCTAGCGAACCGGCGACTGTTATGGTCTTCGATCGCGATCCCAGCAACCCAGTCAAAACGACGATTGCTTCGGTAGCTACCGATGCTAACGGCGGCTTTGTCCGGGTGTCACTTGGCGATAATCTTTATGGCTCGGTCTGGGTTCAGTTGGTTGATAGTGCTGGCAATGCCAGCACGGCGAAAAAGTTTAACAACGATATCGTTGGACCAGCTGCGCCGGTTATCACCAAAGCTACCTCAACCTGCTTTACTGAGCGCTGCCAAGTGGAGCTACGCTGGACGAGCGATAATAGCGACACCGATCACTACGTGATCAAATATGGCTCGGGTGTCCAAGTTAAGACCAGCCTGCCTGTGGAAGGAAACAGTCTAGTTCTCGATCTGCCGGTTGACGGCAGCTTCCAGAGCTTCACGGTGGTGGCCTTCGATCAGTTTGGCAACAGCACGGCGGCAGTCAAAAGCTTCAAAGCTAGTTTGGTAGCGGGCGTAGTAACAACGGCGACGCTAATCAATGGTCGGTTGGTTACGGCTACCTCGGCCTTGCCGGGTAGTAAGGAGACGGTCACGATGGATTCTCCTCCCACGCCAGCCAAGTTGGTTCCGTCAGCTCACGCGGCCGAGCCCGATCTCGATCAAACGGGCGACACCGAGGCTGCTGGAGACCAAGACTGGTTGCGAATCGCCATTGTGGTGATTATTTTGCTGATTGTGGCTAGTGGGTTTTACTCGCTGTCGCGATCAATGGGCAAAAACCAGTTGGATATCCCAGCTAAACCAGTTAAGAAGAAATCTGGCACTTCGACCAAGAAACCAGTTGGTTCTAACAGACAAAGACACAGGAAACCGAAAAGGAAATAAAACAGAAACGGCTCCATAACTGGAGTCGTTTTTGTTTTTGGTGGGGTTTGTTAGACTGCAGCTAGTATGACTTTTAAGCTAACACAGCGTTGGGCAGGCTATATTGTGCTGATAGCGGTTTTTGTTTTTGCGATCTATTCAAATGTTCGCTTAGCCAAACGCAACTACAGTCTGCGCAAGACTATCGTTGCCAACCAAAAAGCGGTTGACGATTTGAAACGCCGCAATAATAAACTGGAGCTACTTTTAGTTTTCTATCAAACGCCGGAGTATCAGGAGGTTGAGGCCAAGCGCCGGCTGGGTCTAAAAAAACCTGGCGAAACAGCACTCTTAGTTAATGGCTTACCCGCCAATAGTTTAGCCGAGACGCTTGAGGATTTTGTTTACCGTGAGCCAACAGCGGCAAAGCCGGTGCAGATTACCAACGTCCAGCAGTGGTGGAATTATTTGCTCGGGCAGAACCGGAAGGGTTAAGTTTTTGAGTGCCGATGGGTGGAATT
>JBBDZM010000002.1:6575-17650 GCA_040900165.1 Patescibacteria group bacterium
CTTCGCTCTAACCACTGAGCTACATCGGCTTGTCCGTCTACGAACCTGTAAATTGTAGCAAGAAAGCTAGATTATTGAAATATTTTGTAGCGGGGGCTGGAGACGTAGGTCGTGGCTTACGCTCGTATATTCGAGGGCTTTAAGAAGTTTTAGGGGCTGGAGACCTTACGCACGTAGAACGTGCGTAGATTCTCGCATTATTTGCAATAATGCTCGAAAACGAACGGCCAACATCGTTGGCGTTCGGTCTCCACCTAGCTATATATGTAAACACCCGCCATCGGCGGGAGTTTACATATTGTAGCGGGGGCTGGATTCGAACCAGCGCCTAGTGGTTATGAGCCACTCGAGGTACCATTCCTCTACCCCGCTAATTAGGAATTTTACCGAGTTTTTACCAAAAAATCCAGTAATCCCCCATTACTTTCAGGTAAAAATAGTGGTTTGCAGGTTGAAAAAATTGCAGATTTCAGTAGAATTATTCTGATGACAAATCGTAATCGTTTTTGGCGCCAAACTTTTTCCATCTTAACGGTCATTTTTGTTGGGCTAGTTGTTTGGAGTTTATTCTCCCTTAGTACTAATTCTCCCAGTGAAGAGGTAGCAATTACTGATATCTCCAAGCAAGTAGCCGCTGGCAACGTTAGTAAAATTACCGTAGAGGGTAATAAAATTACCGCCGAGACTAAGGACGACAAAAAATTAGTTGCTTACAAGGAAGCTAGCCAAGGCATTCAAGACTATGGCATCACTGCCAACAAAACCGTTATCGATATCAAAAACCCTGATTCGGGAGCAATTTGGGGGACATTAGCATCGGTGCTTCTACCGTTCCTATTGCTTGGCGGATTGCTTTATTTCTTAAGCCGCCAAGCTCGCAGCGGCAACAGCCAGGCGATGTCGTTCGGCAAGACCACGGCCAAGCCGTATGTCGGCAACAAAAAAGTCAAATTCGACCAAGTGGCTGGCTTAAAACACGCCAAACAAGAGCTAATCGAAATAGTCGAATTTCTTAAGAACCCGAAAAAATTTCAAGCTCTTGGCGCGGAGATCCCTCGGGGGGTGCTACTAGTTGGTCCGGCTGGTGTTGGTAAAACTCTGTTAGCCAAAGCGGTCGCTGGCGAAGCCAACGTCCCGTTTATGTCGCTATCGGCTTCCGAATTTGTGGAGATGTTTGTTGGCGTTGGCGCCTCACGAGTTCGCGATTTGTTCAACAAAGCCAAGCGGCTCTCACCAACAGTGATCTTTATCGACGAGTTAGACGCGGTTGGTCGGCAAAGGGGTTCGGGCATGGGTGGGTCTCACGACGAGCGCGAACAAACCCTCAACCAAATCCTGGTTGAGATGGATGGTTTCGAAAGTAGCAGTAATGTTATCGTTCTAGCCGCTACCAACCGCCCCGATGTCCTCGATCCAGCTTTGATGCGTCCTGGCCGGTTTGATCGAAAAGTCGTTTTGGATCTGCCGGATAGAGTGGAGCGAACCGAGATCTTGAAAATCCATGCTCAAAACAAACCGTTCGACTCAAAAGTTAACTTCGTAGAGATCGCCAAATCCACCCCCGGCCTATCCGGTGCTGATTTGCGCAATATTACCAACGAAGCGGCAATTTTGGCGGCTCGGGAGGGTAAAAAGAAAATTACCCAACAGCACCTTCGCCAATCGATTGAAAAAACCCTCCTTGGTCCAGAACGAACCAGTTTTATAATGAATCAAAAAGAGCGGGAGATTGTCGCGTATCACGAGGCCGGCCACGCGATTATCGGCCACGTCTTGCCCCACCTAGATGATGTTCATAAAGTTTCGATTGTTTCGCGGGGCATGGCGCTTGGCTACACCCTAAGCTTGCCTAACGAAGATCGAAAACTAATCCCCCAGGAAAAATTTGAACAAGAAATTATTCAGCTTCTTGGTGGCCGGGCGGCCGAAGAGCTAGTCTTTAACAGCGTCACCACCGGTGCGGGCAACGATCTTGATCGAGCAACAACGATTGCTCGCAATATGGTAACAATCTTTGGTATGAGCAAATTGGGGCCAATCAAGATGGGCGAGCGCGAAGAGATGATTTTCTTAGGGCGCGAATTTGGTTCTCACAAATCTAACTCCGAAAAACTAACCGCCCGAATCGATGAAGAAATTAGCCGAATCGTTGATACTGCTTGGGACAAGGCCATGGCTCTACTCAAAAAGCATCGCCAGGTCCTTAACGCCATGGCTCAAGAACTGCTCAAGAACGAAACGCTGGAAGACGCCCAACTCCAAGCGGTCTTTGCTACACTGAAGATAGCAAAGTAAAAAATGACAACACCCGAGGGGACAACAGAGAAACTTTTTTGGTTTTCCGGCTGGCTGTACGACTTTTCTAAGTACGCCGCGGTTTTGTTAGCGCTCGGGTTAATTACCCACTATTTTTTCTACACGATCATTATCGTTCGGGGCGAAAGCATGGAGCCCAACTACCTCGACGGCAACGTCGTGCTAATCGACAAGATTTCTTACCAGCTCGGCAATCCCCAGCGCGGCGATGTAGTGGCAATGTTTTTTCCGGGGGAAGCGAGCAAGCACTTTATTAAACGGGTGGTTGGTTTGCCCGGTGAAAAAATCACCATCAAGGATAGCCAGCTCTATGTCAACAATAAAATAATTCCCGAGCTATATCTGCTAGAGAGTGTTGTGACTCTGCCAAACATCACTCGTCAGCTGTCGGCCGACGAGTATTTTGTTATGGGCGATAACCGCTCCAACAGTTCGGACTCCCGGGCTTGGGGACCGGTGCCAGAGTCGTTTATCCTCGGCAAAGCCAAGACCAAGCTAATAACGGTTGGTTCGAGCCAACGCTCTAACTAACTAGCGGCCCGCGCAAGCTGGAGATTCCTTCGGAGATTTGGTTGGTAAATTTAGCGACGTCTTTGGCAATTTCGACAGTTGAGCTTTCTTCGTAGGTAACAAACCAGTCGGGCTTAATTAAGCTAATGCTCGAGAGATCAAATCGCCTCGCCCACTGGAGCGTTGAGTTGAGGGCGACGGCGTACGGCAGGTATTTCTCAAAAGTATGGTTACGAGCCGACTCAAACGGCAAGGGTTTGTTGGCTTTAAGAAAGTTGCCAAACTCCTGCCAACGCCCCCGCTCGATTAATCCCCGCTGCGAGTAATTGGCTAACCGGGTGGCAGTTTTAATAATTAGTGTTGCGACCAACATCGTTCCGGCCAGCGGCAGGATCAGATACGGGCTACTGTCGGTAACGGCGATCCAAATCATCGCTGTGGCGCTGGCGTAGTAGATTGCTAGGGCAACTAGTTTGTTGCGAACTCGGGTTTGATGGGGGTTCTCTTGAAAATAAGACTGCCTGGTGATGACGTCGTAGACTCGGCGGAAGGCGTCCCGGACCTGTGGGCTATAAAGTTTAGTGCTCCCAATATTTTGGAGCTGTTGATCGGAAAAATGCTGATTACCGGCAAACATCTCTTCGACAATTTCCTTTTCCCATGGTTCGACCTGCTCATCCAAAGTTTTGCGCATTGCTAGGTAATAGCTGTCGGCGCGCTTAACGATAATTAGATATCCGCGCTGGCAAAGATCAATTAACAAGGCGGCGATTTCTTCGGGGTAGATTTTTTTGCGAACTAATACGCCCACCAGTGCCGGCGATAGCGCCGAAGGGGGTTTTTCAAGCAACTTATCAGAGCTCTGCTCTTGGCGTTTCTGTCGCCAAAGCAACGATATTAAGGCGATTAAGCTAGCGATTGGCAACAGAATCCCAAATGCCAGCCACGGCGCGGCATCGAGCTGTGATAAGGCCAGCTTGGCTTGCTTAATTGGCGTCAGGATGATAATCCCCTTATCCCAATTGGCACTAATAGTTAAGAGCGAAACGGGCCCAGCATAGTCGGCGCTAAACTCAATCTGCTGGTTGTTAATGACGGTGGTTTTTGGCTCGTTGACGCCAGATAAGGAGTAGACATTGCCGGAGAGCTGGGTATTACTATTAATGCCATCTGGTAGTGAAAAAATGATCTGTGTTTGGTAAATCGGCCGGTCTGGCTTGTCGATAACCTTTAAGAAAAACTGGTCGCGATTATTGTGGCGAATCAAATTTCCCGGGGCTTGATAGCTAATAATCCAATCGGTCGAAAAATCTTGGCTGGCGATGGTGGTCTGGCCGGACGATTTTTTAACGGAAACTTTTGTTGGCTGGTTGTTTTGGCTGGATCGGGCGGTTAAATTTTTCACCTCCGAAAACACCGCCCAATCGAGCTGGGAGGGCGTAACGTAAGTGATTTTCTGCTCAATCAAGATTATTCCCTCGCTGTTAATCGAGGCGTTAATCACCAGCGACTCAACGGGCGTAGCGGCGCGACTTACCCCAGGAGCTAGTAACGCTAATAAAAGCGTTACTTGTCCAACAACAGCCAAGAACGTAACATTAAACCTACCCATGCTTAATCTAATAGTAGCGCAATCTGGACGGCGAGCCGAAAAGTGAAAAGGTTTACTAAGGTATATTTAACGCTGTTGATTGTCACGATCATCGTGGCCAATTTGGCGCTGGTTTTAATTTATGGTCAACAGTTTTTATTTAGCGCCAACAGCGACAATGTTATCGAGGGAGTAACCACCAACAATTTAATTATCGGCATTAATTTAATAGTGCTAGTAATTTTCTGGTTGTTCTGGCTAATTGCTCAGCATTACTACCGGCAGTCAAAAATAAATATGGCAAAAGATGTCGGCTAAGCGTGGTAGTGTTTAAAGATGCGGCAGTACTATCTAATATTGCTGGCGATCCTGCTGGTTGGTGGGGCATTGGTGATTGCCAATTGGCGGCTGACAACTATCGATCAAACGGGAGAAAATTTGCCGGAAATATCATTAAGCAATCTCCCGACAACTTACTGCCCAACCGAGGCAGAGGTATTTCACACCAGCAATCAACTATCAGTAGTTATAGTCGCTGTCTCAAATTGTCGAAGCATCTCTTTGAGTAGCTTGGATCTGACCAGCTCGGAGACTATTTACCTTAAACTCCCTCACGCTCTTGGGGTTGCCGTAGAGTATTCCGACCGGTTTGATCGGTATATTGTTACCCCCCGAGTTGGCGATGCCGACAACAACAATATTATTAACGAGCTAGATCAGTCGGCAGTGCTAGAGGAGATGTTTGAATCTTCCAGTCGCTCTGACGTAAATATGGACAACCAGATTAACGCCGAGGATTTGGCGTTAACAAGAATTAACCAAGCGGTTGGTGTTAATCGGCCGGACGGGGTCGGTTGGACCTTATGAAAAATACTCGGGTTGCCTTTGTTTTAGTGTCAATTGCTACTCTAGCGCTCTTGGTTGGCTCGGCGATTCTCCAGCGAATAGTTTTCAAAGCCGCCGAAAGTAGTTCGACTGTCTATCTCTCACCGACTAACTTTCTGGTTAAGCCCGGTGGGAAAGTTAATCTGTCGGTTGTCAGTAATTTTTCCATTCCCGCCTACGTCGCCTCGGCTCAGTTTGTGATTAGCTACGACGAAACCCAGCTGTCCTTTGAGCAAGGAGTGGCCAGCTCCGGCTTTGAAACAAAAAAACTCAAAACCCAAGCCGGTAAGCTATTCTGGGCGCTGACACCTAATACTAAAGGTGGGGTAGTTGGTCAGTATGACCAGTCGACAACTTTCGGCCAGCTGTATTTTCTAGCCAAACAAGCCGCTTCGGTAACGATATCTGTTGACCCCGAGTTAACGGTTATCTCGGCTATCGATCCGACTGGCCAGAGTGCTCTCTATAATGCAGTTGCCTCGGTTCAAAATAGCGTCGGCGAGATTACGGCACTAGCCACTACCAACGTGGTTGGGCAAGACAGCGGCGAGTTTATCGAAAGATCTTTTACTAATTTTCTTGCCCAGCGGGCGATTAAAGACACCGTCATACCGCTGGTCAATAGCGCTATCAGCATTGTTAGGCTCAAAGACATTGGCAAGATTGAGATTAATTTTGGCCTAACTGAATCGCTGGGCGGAGTCGTCGTCTCAACAGTGGCAGATAGCAGCTTTGTTACTACCCTATCTGGACTTCAATCTAATAGTCGATACTACTATCGGCTCAAAGTGCTCTCGGAAGGCGGTAGTCCACTAGTTATCTACCCGCTAAAAACTTTTACCACCGTCGCAACCAGTAAAAAAGCTGTTGACCCGGGAAAATCCGAGCTAGAGACAGTGGAATTGGGTAATAACCAGGCGCGGGTAATCGCCATCCAACGAGATAGTATCGGCAATATTACTACCCAGCCGGTTTCCTTCGCGGTCATCTCAGGAGAGGTAGCCCTGACCCCGGCCAGTTTAGGAGCACTTTCGACGGTAGGGGTCGAATCGCTAATCAATAGTAAACAATCGGTAGAGATCGAGGCGAAATCGGCAAATGAGGTTATTGGCAGCACCCAGTTTACCCTTGAACCGACTACTCAATCTGCCGCCACTGGCCAGAGCGCAGCCGGCCAAACTCTCCCGCTCAATCGTCAAACCCTGGTGATTTTGGGAGCGTTGCTGATAATAATACTGTCATCGGGGCTAGTCCTAGCCCGACTCCACCGGGTACACTAGCAATATGACTGCACTGCACCGGTTGGCCGGTCTTTTCCACCGTTCCAATAACCTCAAGCAAGCGGCTGGCATCCTGTTTGTAACAGTGCTGGTTAGCAACGTTCTGGGGCTTTTTCGTAACATCATCATTGCTAACCGGGTGGGGGTTACCTACGGCTCGATTGGGCCGCTCGACACCTACTACGGCGCCTTTGTTTTGCCGGATTTGCTCTACAGTATTTTGATTGTTGGGGCGCTGTCATCGGCAATTCTACCGTTGTTGGTTCAGATTGATACCGAAGGTGATCAGCAGAAATTTTGGCGGATATTCAATGTGTTGCTTAGCACCGGGATAGTGATTGTTGTCTTGGGGTTGGCTGTCCTTTATTTTGTCCTACCGATCATTGTTCCGTATATTTTTTCTGGGTTTGATGCCGAGCAGATTAAAAACACCACCATGCTCTCCCAGGTCTTATTGCTTTCGCCAATTTTCTTTACGGTTTCACAGCTCACTAGTTCGGCGCTTCAGGCCAAACGGCGATTTTTTGCTCCAGCGCTCTCACCAATTATCTACAATCTGGCGATAATTTCGGCGGCAACATTGATTCCAAAATACGGCTTGCCGGTCTTGGTATTTGGGGTTGTGCTGGGCGCCGCCGCCCACTTTCTAGTTCAGCTACCAAGTTTAATCCGACTGGGCTGGCGCTATCAGTTTGAGCTTGGCTTTAAGAACGAACACATTAGCCGAGTTATTCGTTTAATGATTCCCCGGACAATTGCCTTAACCAGCACTCAGCTGCTCTTAATTGTTTTTTATCGAATTGCGTCGCACCTCCACGACGGCTCAATCGCCATCTACCGGCTAACCGACGATCTCCAGACTGCTCCAGTGCTGCTACTGGCGAACACTTTGGCGGTGGCGATTCTGCCGGACTTTGCCCGGCACTTTGCTAAGTCGCAGATGCACGAGTTTGGTCGGTTGGTCAGTAAGTCGCTGCGCTTTTTCCTCTTCCTATTTCTGCCGACAACCTTATTTCTACTGATTTTCCGTGAGCAAATAATCGGGTTATATATTTCTTTGGGCCAGGCGATCAACCCGAGCGAAACAGCCCTAGCGGTTAAGACATTTACTTACTTTGTTTGGTCACTTTTCTTCCAAGCATCCGTACTGCTACTGGCCCGAGCCTTCTTTGCTAGAAATAATACCATTACCCCCACGCTGATTAGCGTTTTTTCATTGGTATCGGCTTGGGTGACTGCCCAGTTGCTCACCAACAACACTGACTTGGGAGTGGCTGGCCTGTCATTAGCTTTTTCGATTGGCTCAACCCTTAATGCGATACTGTTGTTTATTTGGCTACGCCTGCCGTTTAGCGACATATTCTACGACGGTCAGAAGCGACACAACTTTCTCTACATCCTTTTGGGATCGGCAATCACTGGAGTAGTCTTTGTCCTGGCCGAGCGGTTTGCCCCAAATATCAGCTCGCTATTTGACGCCGGCGGCTCGGTTAAGAAATTTGTTGAAATAGTATTTGGGCTATTAACTGGTATGATTTTCTATATCGCCTGGGGGAAGGCGTTTAAACTTGAACAATGGCAGCTAATTCAACCAGAGAAGACTTCTACAAAGACTTAGACAAAGCTCGTCACCGGCGAGGAATTTCGGGGATTATCATTGCCGGGCTACTAATGTTAGCGGGATTAGCGTTGTTGGCCTATCTCTTTCTGTTAAATTAGCGACATTTCGACCCTTTTAAGGTAAAATTTCCAGGTATATGGAAATTAGGAATTTCGCCATCATCGCCCATATTGATCACGGTAAGTCGACACTTGCCGATCGTTTGTTAGAAAAAACCGGTGCCGTCAAAGTCGGCAGTGGTGCCCAACTTCTTGACACGATGGATCTAGAAAAAGAAAAGGGAATTACCATTAAGCTCAATCCGGCCCGAATGTTTTACGAATTAGCTGGCGTAAGGTACCAGTTGAATCTGATCGATACTCCTGGCCACGTCGATTTTGGCTACGAAGTCTCCCGCTCTTTAGCGGCCGTTGAAGGGGTTTTACTGCTGGTCGATGCCAGCCAAGGGATTCAGGCCCAAACTCTGACAAATCTTCACTTAGTAGCGAAACTCGGCTTAACGGTGATACCGGTTGTTAATAAAATTGATTTGCCAACCGCCCAAGCTGAGGACACGGCCGAACAGATTATCAAACTGCTTAGCTGCGATTTGGAAGATATCTGTTTTGTCTCCGGGAAAACCGGCGAAGGCGTCGATGATCTACTTAGGGCAATTGTTGATCGGATATCGGCCCCGGTAGAATCCCCGGAAAAACCGCTTCGGGCATTAGTCTTTGATTCATTTTTTGACCCTTATTTAGGGGTAGTTGCTTACGTTAAAGTTATCGACGGCCAGCTCAAGAAACAGCAGCGGCTCAATATGCGCGCAACCAACAGCCAATTTGACTGTATCCAGACTGGCTACTTGCAGATTAAACGCCACCCCCAAGATAGCTTAGAAAACGGCGAGATCGGTTACGTCGCTACCGGCCTAAAAACCGTCCACGAATGTCGGGTTGGCGATACCGTTACTGAAGCCCTCTCTACCGCCGAAGCACTCCCCGGCTACCAAACGCCTAAACCCATGATCTATGCATCGTTTTTTCCAGAGCCGGGGGAAGAGCAACTACTTAGCCAGGCCCTAGACAAGCTCCAGCTCAACGACTCGTCGCTAGCCTTTGATCCGGTTAACTCCAAGGCTCTCGGTCCCGGGTTCAATATCGGATTCTTGGGGTTACTGCATATGGAAATTGTTAAAGAACGTCTCAATCGGGAGTTTGATGTTTCGGTGCTAGTGACCGCACCGACTGTTGCTTACAAGCTCGACAACAACCAGCAGGAAGAACCGTGGGTGGACTTGGAGATTGTTGCACCGGGCAGCCACTATGGGACAATCAGTGAACTCTGTTCGCGCTATCGAATGAATTTTGTCGGCGTTGAGTACGTTGGCGATCGGGTTATTTGCCGTTATGAAGCCCCGTTGGCCGAAATAATCGTGGAATTTTATGATCGCCTTAAATCCGTCACGGCTGGCTACGCCTCGATGGATTACCAAATTACCGGCTACCGCCAGGCCGACTTAATCGCTGTCGATTTATTGATTGCCGGCGAAAAAATTGACGCCTTTACTCAGTATATGGTTCGCTCCCGAGCTGAAAGCTACGGCCGGGCGATGGTTAAAAAGCTCAAAGACCTAATCCCCAAGCAAAACTTTGAGATTTCTTTGCAGGCGGCCATTGGCGGTAAAATTATTGCTCGCGAAAGCATCTCACCGTTTCGCAAGGATGTGACGGCCAAGCTCTACGGCGGCGACGTTACCCGCAAGAAGAAACTGCTGGAAAAACAGAAAAAGGGTAAGAAAAAAATGCGCTCAATCGGTCGGGTGGAGATCCCCAACCAGGTTTTCATCGACTTATTGCGTCAGTAACAAGTCGAACGAGCACAAAGTGCGAGTATGGATTTGTTACGTCAGTAGTGGCTTACTCGGCGTGGGCTTCGGCAGATGTCGACCCAGCGCTAGCCGAGGCGCTGGCAGTGGCCGTTACTTCGTAGTAGTACTCAACGACAACAATATCTTCTTGGGCGTAGTAAACAGTTGGGCTTGGAGCCGATTGTTTTTTGGTAGTTTTGCCGACGGTTTTAGCTGTTTCTTTCGTTTTGCTTGGGGTCTGCTTATCGGTGGATTTGTCCTGGGTGGGTTGATTGTTATTTGTTTGTTCGACAGTTGGATTATCTGATCTTTTTGTCAGCGCAACAATTGCCCAGCTCATCCCAGCGACAAACAAAACGGCAGTAACGATTAATACGAACCGAACGACCCGGTTATTCATTGTTTTGTCAGTATACCGAGAATATCAATCTTTTCCAGTGCTAGAAGGCACTGATCAATCCAAATACGGCGATAAGACCCCAAACAATGTTTAGCGACATTGGCTGGTAGTCCTTGCGGTAGCCGGTTTGGACGACAATAAATCCAGAACCAACGAGGTTCATAGTTTGATATAGCCAGCTCTGCGGCTGGACTTGGTTAAAGCTAACGCCAGCGTAGGCCAGCAATATCAACCCTACCCCCACCCAACCAAGAATGTTAATCGTCTTTTCGTTCATCGTTACTTATTTTACCCCATTGCCACTTCGGCGGTACTTCGCCCTTAATCAAAGTTATAATTAATAGCAGTAAGGTTATGCCAACTGCTGGTAGAATAAAATTAATTAACGTGTCACTGACTAAGTGAGATTCTTTGTCTATGTCCCAAAAAATTGTCGCCATTGCACCGGTGTAAATCCCTAAAACCGCCCAACCTTGCCAGCTCCCTGGAACCCAACCCCAGCCGTATGTTTTGCGGACAAACCAATACTTATTTTTATTCATGAGCGGGAGACGAGAATCACGTCCTTCGGTCGTGTTCTCTATGGCTCGATTCGTAATACTCATCGAGCGGGAGACGAGAAT
>JBBDZM010000002.1:17750-50215 GCA_040900165.1 Patescibacteria group bacterium
CGGTCGTGTTCTCTATGGCTCGATTCGTAATACTCATCGAGCGGGAGACGAGAATCGAACTCGCATTACTTGCTTGGAAGGCAAGAGTTTTACCACTAAACTACTCCCGCGATAGGGGTATTTTCTCAAGAATTAGCAAAAAAATCCAGACTCATCGCCAACCCCTTACGAGGCCGCTCAATGAGTCCCTAAATTTTAGAAATTTAGCTTTTTCCGATATCGATTATCGCTTTAAGGGCGACAATAAATGCGGCTGGGGCAGCGAACGCGGAAATATTTGACGCGAAGCTATTCAAAGAATCACCGACTACGGGGATTGTTTGCAAGCCACCGGCTCCAACCAACATAAGGGCAATGGCTGCTATCAGGAAGCTAGTGGTTTCTTTCGAAGTGATATTCCAAAGACCGACCAATGCACCTAGAACAATCAGGATTACTCCCGCTGTACCGGCCTCGACTAAGTCTGGGAAAAAGGCCAGAAAGATCGCGAATAATACGCCGATCACGAACGCCCATTCACCCCATGTCCTTTGTTGTTTTTCCATTGACATCCTCCTCCTAAACGTACTTGTCGACCTTTGCCTAATACTAACCTGCCAACCGTGGCGGTCAAGCTTTCCAGAGAAAGACTCTCAGATCGACAAAATATTCGCCTGATCGTTGCTCTACTCTTATCCCTTCCTGGCGAAGTAACTCCGCCTGGATTACCGCCGGATACGAGAGGTTTAATATTGATATTCTGCCCCGACGGTTGATTACTCTTTGCCAAGGCAGGTCATTGTCTTGATGGCGCAATATCATCCCAACTGATCGAGCGGCCCGGGGTGAACCGGCCAGTGCCGCCACCTGTCCATAGGTGGCGACCTTGCCTTCGGGGATTTTCTTAATAATTGAGCAAACTCTTTGCTCAAAGGTCATCTATATTCTATATTCCATTAACCGAGCTGATCGTTACCTTGTCGCCAACTTTTATCGAATCGGCCTCGCCAGCGTTTACTTCCAGAACCTGATCGACGCTTCCGGTTGATTGATAACGAACTAGATCATCTAGGTTAACCCCTGATTTAGGCGTGGGGACGTGTCTCTCAACCCCGATTACTTTACCGTCGCTAATCCAGATCATATCCAGCGGGAAGCGCATTTTGTTCATCCAGAAAGTTACTGGCCTGACTTCACCAAAAACAAACAGCATTCCCGCACCGGTTGGCAAATAATCTCTATCCGACAATCCTTGGGCCTGCTCTTCAGGGATATCGGCGATTTCGACAACAAATTTGTCGCTACCCACTGTAATAAACGTTGTTGAATTATTGGCTACTTGTTCTGCCGATAGACTGATTCTTTTTTCACCGGACAAGCCAAAAAAGATCGCGGTGCCGGCAATCAATACGGCGATTGAAGCCATGCTAAGAACTGTCCTATTCATCGCGACTATTTTAACCCATCGGTTGCCACAAATATAGGTTGGATAGTAAAGGCTTGACAGGTTTTGTACAATTAAGTTGATGAATGAGATCTGGACATATTCTTTGCTGTCGGTCGGGCTGGTTAGCCTGGTTTCTTTAGTTGGCATCTTCGTTATTTCTTTTGGCGAAAATAAAATTGGTAGCCGGCTAATGCTAACTTTCCTGGTTTCGCTGGCCGTGGGGGCACTATTGGGAGATCTTCTAATCCACCTACTTCCGGAGATTTATAAAGAGGTAGGGGTAAGATCAGCCTTCTACGTTGTCTCCGGTTTTCTGGTCTTTTTTATATTGGAGAAGGTTCTGCACTGGCGCCACGAACACAGTCAAAAAGACACCAGTCGGATCGAACCATTTGGAGTAATGAATTTGGTGGCTGACGGTGTCCACAACTTTATTGACGGGGCGTTAGTCGCTGCGTCGTATTTGGTTTCTATTCCTGTTGGTATCGCTACAACCATTGCTGTCGTTCTGCACGAAATTCCCCAGGAGTTGGGTGACTACGGTATATTGCGAGTGGCGGGGTTCTCCAAGCGGGCGGCACTAGGGCTTAACTTTGGCTCAGCCCTGTTAGCGGTGCTTGGTGCGGTGGCGGTGTTGGCCAGTGGAGTTGATTTAGATAAATACGGTCCACTGATCTTAGCGTTTACTTCCGGAGGGTTTGTTTACTTAATCATTCTATTGATCCGCAAACTGGAAGACGAAATGGCTTTTCGTCACGCCTTTGGCACCATTATCGGTATCATCGTTGGTATCGCCGTCATGTGGGCGATTACCTTCCTGGAATAGAACAAGCCAACCTAATACCTAAATAACCCAGGTGGGTGGGTTATTTATCAGGTGAACCTGTAAACACCCATATAATGGGTGTTTAGTTAAATTGTCGGGTTGGCTGGTATCTCGCTCCGCTCGAAAGCTCCTCGCATACTCGTCGCTATCGAACCCACGGCCTCGTCGTCTTAACTACAGGAAGAGTCGGGGTGACTGGACTTAAACCAGCGACCTCACGAACCCGAATCCTTAGCTGGCTTCGGTTCTTATTTTTATCAGCGTCGGGCCGGCGGGACTCGAACCCACGACCTCGTCGTCCCGAACGACGCGCGCTACCAACTGCGCCACGGCCCGACGCTATCAAAAAAACGAATCGCGTGCTCTATCAACTGAGCTACACCCCGACTCTTCCTGCGATTAAATACGCGCTTCCTGGGCTCGACCGTCACAAGTATATGACATGGTCTCGCCCGCCACAAAGTATCGAACTAAAGCAGTTTAGTTCTCAATGGCTCTGTGGGCGGCCCAACTGCGCCACAACCCGCTATCTTCTTGACGTATTTTATCGTAAAGAGTAGGATAATTCACGCCATGGATGGAATGATAAACGTCCAGGGGAGTACACGGTCTCGCTGGAGAAAGGAACTTGAGTGCGTTGCGGAGGCGCTCCTATTCCTTATTCTCTGGCCTGGCTACGAGCCGAAAACGATCCTCAAGATCGAAGAAAGCTCGCATCAGCACCTAACCGGCTTTCCTAGCGACATTGCGAGCTAGGAGAGTTCAGACCATGATAGGGCGGACACGTTGTCCGCCCTTCATCTTAGCCCTCGTAGCTCAGTAGACAGAGCGGCTCCGTCCTTGACAATTATTGTACTATGTCTAGATTATACTTATGGGTTCACCAAGGCTATCAATGGGCGAGAAGCAATTACTAGTATCTCTAAGGAACACCGGCAAAAGCATAAGTGAGATTTCAGGAAAGATAAGACGAAGCAAAGCCACTGTTTCTAAATATATTAAGGGTGTCCCGGTACTTCCCGAGTTTCAAAAAGAGTGGCTAGCAAAAAGAGGAGGTAATGCTCTTAGAGCTCAGGAACGAAAAAATATCGCAACACTAAAGGCAAAGCGAATATTAGGCAGTAGCCAAAGTAAAGAACCCCTATTAACCGCAGCCAGCCTTTACTGGGGAGAAGGAAATAAAAAGGATTTTGGCTTTACGAATAGTGATCCGTTAATGATTGCCACCCTTATCAAGTGTTTATCTGACCTTGGCTTAAGCATAGAAAGGTTAAGAATAAGTATTAGGGTTTACAGCGATGTTGATATTGAATCAGCAAAGACGCATTGGGCAAAAGTCATTGGTATAAACAGCAATAAAATATTGAGCGTTAATATACTGCATGGCAAAAAAAGCGGCAAGCTTCCGTTTGGTATGTGCCGCGTTAGAATAGCCAGAGGTAATGATTATTTCAATCTGCTGACGACTACGATAGAATTAATCAGCCAAAAATATGCCCCTATAGCTCAACGGACAGAGCTACAGACTCCTAAGCTGTAGATACAGGTTCGATTCCTGTTGGGGGCGCTATTCGACTCACTGACGTTCGCTTCGCGTAAACTACTTCACTAAATCCTTGAGTTTTGTTGACGGATTAAACTGAACCGACTTGTCGTCTTTGACGTAAAAACTGCCGAATTCGGCGATCACAACTTTTTCACCCTTTTTAAAATAGTCAGCTAGCACTTCCGAAAAGGCGTCAAGAAAAGCCGCCGCCTGCTCATCATTGAGCTCGGTTTTGCTGACAAGTTTTTTGACAAACCCCGCATTGTCCATAGCCATAGCTTAACCCAAACGCTATGGAAATCCCAACTCACAAATCCCAATCCCCAACAATTCCTAGCCCCAACTATTAACTTTGGGATTTGTAACTTGTTTGGCTTTTGGGGGTGGGGTCTTGGTGTTTAACGGGCAATCTCCGCAAACCTAGTTTCTCGAATATCGCCCTACCGGGCAATTTCTGCGAACCGGGTTTCTCGAATGATATTAACTTTAACGGTTCCGGGGTACTGTAAGTCCGCCTCAATTTTATTAGCCACTTCCCGAGCCAGCTTCATGGCTGTCAGGTCGTCGATTACTTCCGGCTTCACAAACACCCGCACCTCTCGGCCGGCCTGAATGGCGAACGATTTATGGACGCCGGGGAAGGAGTTGGCGACATTCTCCAGCTCGGTCATTCGCTTAATATAGTGTTCGGTCGATTCCCGGCGGGCGCCTGGCCGAGCGGCAGAGATAGCATCAGCCGTTCGTGACAAAATTGCCTCAACAGTCTTGGCATCGATGTCCTCGTGGCTAGCTTCGATACAGTGGACAACCGCCTCGCCCATACCATATTTGCGGGCAATCTCCACGCCAGCATCAACGTGTGAGCCGGGATATTCGTGGCTGATCGCTTTGCCGATGTCATGCAACAGCGCACCCTTTTTGGTGATATTGACATCGGCACCGACTTCTCGGGCCAGCACGGTTGCAATATGAGCCACCTCAACCGCGTGAGCCAGCTGGTTCTGTCCGTAGGATGTTCTAAATTTCATTGAGCCAAGTAGTCTTATCAACTCAGGGTGAATACCGGTTAGACCCAGCTCCTGAACGGCCGCTTCGCCGGCTTCTTTCATCTCTTCCTCAATATTGTCTTGAGCTTTTTTGACTAATTCCTCAATTTTCGCTGGCTGAATTCGGCCGTCTTTTATTAGCATCTGCAGTGCCTTAACAGCGACCGCTCGGCGAACTGGATCAAAGCTGGAAACCATAATAACTTCTGGCGTTTCATCAATGACTAAATCGACGCCGGTAACTTTTTCAAAGGCTTGGATATTGCGGCCTTCTTTGCCAATAATTTTTCCTTTAATTTCATCGTTGGGTAGGTGAACCGAGTGGATAGTCATCTCAGCGGTTACGTCAGTGGCCAGGCGTTCAATCGAGGCGGTTAACAATTCCTTGGCCTCGGCATCCCACTGTTGTTTCATCAGCTCCTTCATTGAGCGGATTTTGCGGATAATATCGGCCGAGTAATCTTTTTCAACTTGCTCAATTAGCATATCTTTGGCGTCTTCTTTGGATAATTTAGCAACTTTTTCTAATTCTTTGGCTTGTTTATCGTGGAGCTTATCTAGATCCGAGCGAGTCTCGTCCAGCTCGCTTGTAGATTTTTCCAAAGATTCCCGATCACCTTCCAGCTTTTCAGAGCGGCGCTCCAGCGACAATTCGCGCTCACGCAGCTGCTCCTCGAGCTTTTTTAGCTCTTTGGAGCGGGTTTCTTCCTCTTTTTTGGCCTCTTCTTTGAGGTTTAGGGCTTCTTCTTTGGCGTTAAGTAGTAATTCTTTCTGTTTGGAGTCCAGGTCTTCCTGATTTTTGGAGAATAATATCTGCCGGGCCACGTAACCGCCCGCCAGACCAAGTAACGCCGCCGTAATGGCGATCGTGATTGGCGTCATAATGTGTTCCTTTCTGTTGGGTCATAAGTTAGGAAAATTTGTTAATTTTTTTCTGTTGTTAGTATATTCTTGACTGGGAAAAACGTCAATTTTTGCCAATCGCCCAGTAGCCTCTTGCTCCACCACCAGGAAATGCTTTAGAGTAAATACAGATAAAGAAATTGGAGGGGACATGCAACTCAACGAAATTCACGATCCACACGAACACGCATCGGTTAGTTTGAAAGTAATTCTGTTAGTTTTTGCGGTAATACTAGTGGGAGTACTGGGATATTTGGTTTGGGATTACCAAAATACGCCGGACACCACTGATTATTCGCTGCCGAAACTAACCACCACCAAAACAGAGTCAGCCGAAACTGCCACCGCTGTTAACTGCGGCGATGAGGCCTATGGTTTTGAGCTGACATTCAGCGACGACTGGGACGGCTACAAAATCAAGGAGGTGGCTCCGGATTACGCCCTGGTAACTTGCTACTTCACCATGCCAACTACCACGGCCGACCCGATTTGGGTAGCGGCTGGCAGCGATCACGATGCTGCTTACGCTTCGGTCTTTGCTGTCTCCGTCTATACACCGGCTCAGTGGACACTTTCGCAAGAGGAGGCCAACAAACCAGCCGAACTTGGTCATAACGCCAATTACTACTGGGGTTGGAGCCAGGCGCAAGCCATACCGACCGATTTAGAGGCCGTTTACGCTGACGCCAAAAACCTTGTTGCTACCTTTAGTATCGCCCCATAATGCCTGTCGAACACGACCACGCCAGCGTCAGCTTGAAAGTATTATTGTTATTTTTTTCCGTTTTGTTGGTTGGTGCACTGGGTTACTTCACCTGGAATTACTTAAATACCGTTGGGACAGATGACAATAGCTCGATGGTAGTTGCCGACAATAAATCATCTAGTGAGGAAATCGTGGCCGAGACCGATCCTTGCGATTTCTCAACTGCAACAACCACCGTCAAGCAGGGCGTTACCTTTGACACCATGGGCGAAGAAAACTTTAGCACCCTGGTTTGCGGCTACTTAATTAGCAAGGAGGGCGACGTTGGTTTTGACGAGCCGGATATCCGGACTCTGGCTTACATTGCCGTTACTAAATTCAAAGACGCTGGTTTTGAGACCAAGATCAAAGCGGGGATTACCGAGGGCAACACCGTCAACGCCACTCAAGACGGGGCCTATTTGTTGGGTTGCGGCTGTTTGGAGAGCGGCGCACTAACCGTCAACCCCGGTCCGGCCGATTGGATTGAGCCGGCCGACCAGACCAAACTGCTCGCCTCCACCAAAGATAAGCCGGTGATTATCAAGCTAACGTATGAAGTTCACGGCGGCTCGGGCTGCAGTTGTTGCTCGCTGTTTGAAAAAGCCGAAGTGTTGTAATGACGGCTTCGGTTACACTGCTCACAATTCATTTACTTGGTGTTGCCGTACTGGTGGGAGTAGTGTTTATGTCTTTGTACTATGTTACAAAGCTCCAAAGCGTTGAGCAGTTGAAAGATTTTATAAATTTGCGGCGGATTGGTTCAGTGGGCGCTAGCGTGGCAATTATCGCTGGGATAATTATGGCTTGGAAATGGGTGGATACCCTACGCAACGACCCGATCTTTCTGACCAAAATTGGCCTAGTTTTGGCTGACGGGGTGATCGCCGAGTTTGGATTTATTAAGACTCTAAAAACTGCCCTCGCTAAGAACGATGTTAGTGGCGTTAAAAACAAACTTTTTTACTGGGCAATTTTATCGGTGTTAATTGTAACGGCGATTATTGCCATTTCTGTTTATCGCTCAAAACTGCACGGCTAAACCTGGGAATCGTCAAAAACATACACATGTGGGATTATCTCTTGCTATATAGCGTGTAAGCTACATAATGAGTCCGATGTCACTAACTTCTCGTCAGATAGTTGGGTCCGTATTATGGTGGGCAGAGGGAACGAAGCCAAGGCGTGATTATCGCTGGAAAAATGCCATGCTATATACCGTTGAGTTTACCAACACAAATTCGGAGATGGTAAAAATATTTCTAGAATTTCTAAGAAAGGATATTGGGGTAGTTGAGTCTCGGTTGCGAGCCCAAATCCAAATACATGAAGGTGATGACCAAGAAAAGTTGGAAAGATTCTGGTCTAAAGCTACCCGTATAAGCTTGTCTAACTTCAATAAAACAATCGTTCGACCGACTGGCCATAAGGTTGGAAAAAGCTCAGGAACGTGTAAAATACGTTATAGTGATAAACCAACTCACTTAAAGATACAGAGCATATTGGATCAAGCTCTATCTGAGATAGGCGTTACCAAGTAACGTTTCATGATTTACGGAGTGTGGCGCAGTTGGCTAGCGCGCTGCGTTTGGGACGCAGAGGTCGTGAGTTCGAGTCTCACCACTCCGACAATTTTGGAAAGTAAAAAAAAGTTTGACGGAAGCCAGTTTTCCCTTAAACTAAATCTATGAGTCATACCAAGGTGGATATCTCAACCTCGACATTAGTCCGGTTGATTTTGTTGCTTTTAGCTATCTGGTTTGTCTACTTAATCAAGGACGTTATTGTCCTGCTTTTTTTGGTATTGATTATCGTTGCTGGGCTCTCGCCAACAGTTGATCGTTGGGCCAAAACGATTACCCGCCCCGGGGCAGTTATCTCGGTATTTTTATTGTTTATAGTTATCCTCGGAGCAATTTTGGGATTAATTATTCCGCCGTTTGTTACCCAGCTTCAGGAATTTGCCAATAACTTGCCGCTCTATGCCGATCAACTGTCGCGCAGCAACAGCGACGGGTTCTTAACCGAAGCGGCCAAACTGATTGTGGCCAATCTTAATCAAATCGCCTCTCAGCTCTCTAATATCTCCGGAACGCTTTTCACCAAAACCGTCGGTGTTATCAATGGTTTGGTAGCGGTTGCCACGGTGCTGGTGCTAGCATTTTATCTACTTCTTGAAGAAGAGGGATTGAAACGAATATACAAAGGCGTCTTACCGGTAAATACCTATGAGGATCTAGCCGAGACTACCCGCAAAATCGCTGGCCGGCTTGGTGCCTGGTTGCGGGGACAGCTGTTGCTAATGGTTATTGTCGGCGCTGCCGTCACTGTTGGTCTGCTGATTGTTGGCTCTCCCTATGCTCTAACTCTTGGTGTCTGGGCGGGTATCACCGAAGCAATTCCGATTGTCGGGCCATGGATTGGTGCGATCCCCGGCGTGGTAGTGGGCCTGGCCGACTCAACCCTCCAGGGCTTTCTAACCCTACTAGTATATTTAGTTGTTCAGCAGCTGGAAGGTAACATATTAGTTCCTAAAATCATGAGTCGGGCAGTTGGCTTAAACCCAGTTATCGTCATTGTGGCGATATTAATCGGCGGCAAGCTCTACGGGTTAATGGGAGTTCTGCTGGCTGTGCCACTGGCCGCCACCATTAGCGTTATCGCCGAAGACTGGCCGATTATTAGCGAAACCTTTAGTAAACGACGCGAATAAATTAATGCGGATAATTGTTTCCTCGCTGACCTACCCCTTACCCAATGGCGTAACCAGCTCCGTTAACGAAAGTGTCGACGGATTTCTGTCGGCTGGTCACGAAGTGGTGATCGTTTCGCCAGACTACGACGTTGGGCAGGCTCGTCCGGAGCATCGATCGGTAGCCTCGTCGGTTGTAGCCCGGGCAGTTGTTCAGTTTTTCGGCAAGAAAGAACGAATGTTTGGGATTCGCTCGTCCGGCGAGATAAGGGAAATTATCGAAGAATTTCAGCCGGATGCCTACTGGCTTCACACAATCACCTGGGCTAGCAATGCCTTTGAGCGAATCATGCTTAAAAGCGATAAGGCCAAAATTCTCACCTACCACACCATGCTCGATATGTACGGCCGACTTTACGGCGGCGCAGTCGGTGAACAGCGGATGATTGCTCGTTCGCGCGATGTGGCCAACGCTGTCGACCGAGTGATTACCCCCAGCCACTATATGGAAGGTAAGCTGCGCCAATTCGGTGTAACAACGCCGATTGATGTTATCGCCACCGGCATTAACCAGCCCAAACGAAAAATTAGCCGTGGTGAATTCAAGCGGCGCTGGGGAATTAGGAGCGATCACGACATATTAATATACGTTGGCCGAGTGGTTAAGGAAAAAAACATTGAAACCCTTTTGAAAGCTCTGAAATTAGTTTTACGAACGCGCCAAAACGTTACACTTGTTCTAGTGGGGCCTGGTGATATCGACGAAACAATTGAGCAAGCCAAGGAGTTGGGGATAGAGAGCAATCTCAAATGTATCGGTCAGCTGCCGATGGACGAAGCCAAGGCTAGCTACGCCGCTGCTGACTTGTTTGTCTTTGCCTCACAATCCGAAACTCAGGGGCTAGTAATTGGCGAGGCGATGATCTCTGATATACCGGTCGCCGCCCTCTATTCGCCGATCCAACCGGAAGTCTACCCAACCGGTACAGCTTTTATCGCCAATACCGTTACCGAATTTGCCTACCAGATTGTTCGGGCGCTCGAAAACGACGAGTTACGCCACCACATCACCGAAACCGGTAAAGAGTATGTGCTGGCTAATTTTACTAAAGAGATAATGCTCCAGAAACAACTCCGGACGTTTGAGTTGGCTCTGAAACACCAGCAGCCGGCCACCAAACCGGCGATGGGAGAATTAGTTCACTAACCCGTCACTCTGACGGATTGAATGTGGGTGGTGAGGGAGGCTTCAGCCCTCCGGGCTTCAGAAAGCTCCTCCGCAAGCTTGCTCCGTCGCTAGCGAACCTCATCGCTACGCGATGGGTTCGATCCTGCACCCATAAAAAATACGTCGCCTTAAAGACGACATATTTTTTTGTGGGTGGTGAGGGATTCGAACCCGCGACCCTCTCGGTGTAAACGAGACGCTCTACCGCTGAGCTAACCACCCAAAGTACCCGGGGCCGGATTCGAACCGGCACGCTTTTACAAGCAAGGGATTTTAAGTCCCTCGTGGCTACCATTACACCACCCGGGCATTCTGTCTAAACTAATTATCAATTTTACCCGAAAAAACCTTATTTGTCGCGGTAAATCCGGCGGCTTTTTTCTGACCCGTCCCGCCGAGCAATTTTGCTAGTCGGCCAATATCGATATGACGGTGCCTGGTCCGCAGTATCCCTCGCCAGCCATCATCTTGTTCGATCATAACCAGTGCTGCCTTGGCTTCGCTGATTAAAGCAATGGTATTAGCGATACCAAATATATCTTCTGCTCTGGCACCGGAGTCGCTAATTTGTTTTTTTGTAACCCGAACTTGGGCGATCCCCCAGCGGTTAATCTCTAGATTTGAGAGCATCTTTCCCCACAGTTTTCGTTTGGCGTTTGACGATTTTTGTAGGAACGTCTTAGTTATTTTTCGTAGATCACCGCCCTGGCGGATAAGTTTGCTAGCCCTCTCCAAGGTTTTCTGGGATGTATTGGGGTGCTTAAACCCCCCGGTATCAGTGTATATTCCCAGCAGTAAAGCCGTACAAATTTTCGGCGTTATGGCTTTACGCAAAAGCTTTAGCAAATCGTCAACAATCTCGGCAGTAGCGCTATAGCTCTCATCAATAAAAAAGTTTTTTGTAACTTTTACTAAATCGCCTCGGTTGGTGTGATGATCAATTACAATAATGTTTTTCCCAGGAACTGCTCTTAATTGTTCGGTAAAGCCGGTTCGGTGCGACTCACTGCAGTCTAAAACTAAGTAACAGTCACGTCCCAGGTCCAGACGAGTAGTTGTTGGGGGGAGATCGATCACCCGACTATATATCTCGTCAATTTTTGGGGAGGTGGCAATTTTTAGGTCTTTTTCGGCTAACGATTCCGCTAGGGCAACAGCACTACCAATTGCATCGCCGTCCGGCTGGCGGTGCAAAATAATCGTAATGGTATCGGCCGATAAAATTTTCTGGGCAATTTGTCTGAGCGCTTGGCTCATATGAGAACGCTGTAATCTCTTCCCTCCATTGGCAACGCTTGGGCGTTGAGTTTGACCGTTGGCTCTTCAATTGGCTTAATAATTTCCCGGTAGCTACTATCGATCTCGGTTTTCGATCCAAAAATTACTGCTCGCGGGTCGTAGACGTTAGTCAGCACTGCTAATTTGTCTTTGCCAATAGACGCAATGTCTTCCGAGAGTAACAATATGTCAGTCGAAGAAAATTGGTTTTTCTCAAACGCATCGGGCGGGCTGTTGCTAAAGACGTAGTTTATTTGTAGATGGTCCCAAACTAATAATACGGCGTTGTTGGCGTAGATTATCTCAACTCCACCCTGTTCGTATTCGCCGGGGGTGTCGATAGTATTATCGCCGAGCTTGATAGTTCTTCCGGACAACTCAACCGCCAGTGTCTTATCGGACAGTTCGTAGTTGCCAGATTTCGACCGCTTCAGTAGTAGCATTTTAAGCGAGTTTCAAGGAAATTTTACGTAATTCTGGTTCGATAGAGATAACCTCAAACTGGTAGTTTTTATTTTCTTGGACAACTTCATCGGGTTTTTTATCCTCGCCCATCTGGCTGATGTGGAAAAGACCTTCGAGGTTTTCAGAGAGCCGGACAAAGGCACCGTAAGGCGTAACTTTCGTTACCTCCCCTTTGATTTTGCCGCCGACTTCCAAAGTCTTCACTTCAATCTGCCACGGATCTGGCTGGAGCTTCTTAATCGACAGCGAGATTCGGCCGCCGTCGACGTTTACCACTTCCGCCTCTACCTCTTGACCGACTTTAAAGTGATCTTTCAAATTATTAATCCGTTGCCAGGAAACTTGGGAGATGTGGATTAAACCTTCAATATCGCCAAGATTAATAAATAAGCCGAAATCAACAATACCGGTAATCCGGCCGGTTACTTTCTGACCGATTTCGTAGGATTTGGCTTTTTCTTCCAGCACTTCGTCGCCAGCGGCTTTTTCAGAGAAGACTATTTTGTTGCTGTTTTTATCGTAATTAATGATTTTTACCTGCAGTGACTCACCGATTAGCTCGGAGAGTTTCTGTTGAATTTTCGAACGGTCGCCGTCTACTCGGGGGTAGTGGCGAAACGACAGTTGGGAAACAGGGATAAAGCCCTGCATATTACCGTATTCGGCCACCAGCCCGCCCTTATTGGCTTGGATAACTTTAACGGCAATGGTCTCGCCAGCATTGTTGCGCTGCTCCAGCATATTCCAGAGTCGTTCTTTTTCGGCGCGTTTGAGCGACAAGATAACGTAGCCGTTCTGGTTTTCAGCCGAAATTACATAGGCCCGGATAACGTCACCGGCATTTAAGCGGTTAGCAGTGGCGGAGAACTCTTTCTCTGGAATAATCCCGGTTGCGACGCCAGCGACATCAGCAACAATATTCTCTTTCGAAGAACTGATAACAGTAACATCAAGAACATCACCCTGGACAAAGGGGACGAGTTTATCGCCCATCAACTCGACGAGCTCTTCCATGGTAGTAGGTGAACTACCAACTCGAAGTTTTGTCTCGGGTGTGGCCTTGGGAGTGGTTGAGTTTTTGGTGGTGGCTATTTTTGGCATAGGGATTAAATGTTTGTTTTCTTACTCTTTGGAAGATACCTGAAAAATCGCTCCTTTTCAAGGTAGGCAACCCTGTTAGAGCTTTCGGTTCTGATGATTCTGAAAATTACCCAGGCAATCCAGAGCAGTACGGTGATAATGCCTAGGAGTATGACGGTTCGGCTAGATAGATAAGCCAAGCTTTGACTGCGGAAAAACCAATAGCTTAACGTGACCATCACCACAAAGATAATGACGTTGGTTAGTTGGTTAAGCGACCAACTATGAACCGGTGTTACGGCGTGACGTTTTTTCAGGATTCGTCGCCAAATAATTAACCCAGTAATCACGGCCGCTATTATAATCAACGAGAGAGCGGTGTATTGGCTATGAGCGGGCAACCCAGATTCCGTCCAAAAATCTCCTGAAAAATACTGGCCAACATTTTTTATGGCAAAACTTTGGGCACTAAAATAATCGGTAATTGTTTGGAAGCGGGAAGTGAAGAAGTCTTTCATTTGTATTGTTGTGCCGAAGGTCAGAATACTCGGGCTATGCCCTCGTTTCTTCCCTTCGTCCCTCGCAACTATCGTTGCTCGTGCCGAAGGTCAGAATCGAACTGACGACACCACCCTCTTCAGGGGCGTGCTCTACCACTGAGCTACTTCGGCGTAAATTAATCTGTGCTTACTCGAGTATTTTACCCTATATTTTGGGCAAAAAGAAGCGCCGCGGGGTCCAGGAGGGACCGCGCGGCGTGTGGTTCCTACCCGAGGTAGGAAGTTCTCTTGACGCGACATTCTTCGCAATTGGCGATGTGCGCCTCGGCAGCGGCGGAGAGGTGGGCTGCCCAGATTTGGCCTTCGGTCAGGCAGTCGGTCTGGGTTTCTTCCATGATTGCTTTTGCGTCCTTGCCCTGGTCTTGGCTAAATGGCCAGAAACCGGGGGGCTGTGGATAAGAGCTTGGTTGCATGTGCGTCCTCGTCTAACGAGTATGAGGATTCTACCTGATAATAGACCAAAAATCAAGGGTTTGCGAGGACTTTTTCAGTTATTGAAAACCGCCTGGTACATCCGGCGGATTGCAAGAAAAAACGCCTCCTCAACTGAGAAGGCGTGGGGGTGGTTGGTCTCAATACCCGCTGGCTGGGAACAGGCCCATTTTCTCCAGGATAACAAGTTGAGACAGACTGCTCAGTCTATTCCGTTTCAACATCCAGAGCAGGAGTTGGTTACAGTCAAGGGCAACGCTTGGCCCCCAATAAACCCAGCTAGTGAGCAATTGGGTGAGGTGGGCGTATTTCAGAAACTCCCTGACGTTTGTTGGGTCAACACCACCAACGGCAATCCTAACGAAGTCTTTCGGTAGATATCGTGAGATGTGGCAATGCAGTTCTAACGAACGTTCAGCTAGCAGAGCCCCGCTGAGGCCGCCGGCTTCTTTGCCTTTTGGGTCAGTGACACCGTCGCGTGAGACGGTAGTATTGAAGCCAATCATCCCTTGGCCATACTCGACTACAACGCTCAGGGCGTCGTCTAGGGCGCTTGGCTCGATGTCAAAAGTGAATTTGACAAAAAGCGGCGGCACAGGACGACCAGCTTTGTCAGCCAGCACCATCGACTCTTCCCGAACTGCATTAAGCAAAACGGAGAGCTTTTTTGGCTCCTGGTAGCTACGTAACCCCGGTGTGTTTGGCGAAGAAACGTTAACAACCAGGTAGTCGGCGTATCTCTGGAGAAGCCGCTGAGCCGAAAGGTAGTCCGCAACTACTGCGTTGATATCGCTGTCATCAACGGACTTTGATTTGCCGAGGTTGATTCCAATCGGTATCACTGGCCATTCTGTCTGGTTCGTTTCCAACTGGCTCAGCCTGTCGGAGACTGCCGGAGCGCCCTGGCTGTTAAAGCCCATCCGGTTGATCAAAGACTGTTCACTGGGGAGCCGGAACAGCCGTGGCCGGGGATTTCCGGGCTGGGCCAGAAACGGTACGGTGCCAACTTCAATGAAGCCAAAGCCGTAAGCGGTAATGCCGGCGAGGGCTTCACCGTTTTTGGAGAAACCGGCGGCTAAGCCAACCGGATTTGGGAAGGTAACGCCGTGGAAAGTTTGCTCGAGCCGCCGGTCGTAGACACAATGGCGCTGAGCAATTCTTCCCGATAACCAGTTAATCTTGCTAACGGCTTCGAGGTAACGAATCCCCCAGTGGTGGGCGATTTCGGCGTCTTTAGCCGTTAAGCGGAAGATCAGGGGCTTAATAAGGTTGTAGGTTTTCATCGGGTCTCTCAACTGCCTGTTTGTTAAACGCGCCTTTTGGGCGCAACAAATACTGGGACGATTTTCCCAGAAATGAGATCAATAATCAATCAATCGTGGGCGGGGTGGGAGTTGAACCCACACGCCTTGCGGCACTGGATCCTAAATCCAGCATGTCTACCGTTTCATCACCCGCCCAAAAATGGTCTTGCTATAACGTACTTTCTTTCCAACCGGTATTGGCTGTTAGTCTTGTATACTTGCGTGAGTATCGTGCGTGCATCATGCTTTGCAAATACCAATGTACAGATATTACGGTAATTTCTCGTATCAATCCACCCCCCACTAACATCAAACAGCATTTTTATTGTAGCGTGCATCCAGCTTAAGAAGGTGGGGCTGGAAGAATATATCCGTAATCTAAGCTGTGGGTGTTTGCTTTCCGGATGATAAACAACACTAACATTACCGTCTCCATCTATGCATCCTCTCAAAAAGTGACAAAAGAAATTATCCGGTATGCGTATTTTTTCCAATGTAAGTGACTTAGCAGGAGTTAGGCCAATCCTTAATAAATAATTGAAAAAATTTACATCACCAAATTGTATTACATAGTATTTCTTTTCCTGTTCTCCTCCTCTGGATTTATTCCCTATCTTATTGCTAAGCATCAATGCCGACTTAAACTTCTTTACCAGTTCTAAATCTTTACTGGTGAAGTTGATGTGCCTCAAGTCGGGCGAAAGATTGCCATCTGTTGTAATTAACCCTATTGCGTAGGCAAACTGTTCTGACCAACGCACATTTACCTTTGATAGTTTCTTCCGACCCATAACATTATCATAGCTAAACCGTATAGCGTATACCAATAATAAATGCACATGCTCACGGACTTTAGTGTCTATCTAGAGGGAGATCAATGGCCGCAGGCTCTCCAAAGTCTTTGGCCCGATCCCCTTCACATTGACTAAATCATCAATTCTCACAAACGGCCCGTTGGCTAATCGATAACTGATAATGGCATTGGCTTTGCTCGGGCCAATCCCCGGCAAGGTCTCCAGCTCGGCCTGGCTAGCGAAATTAATACTGATAACCCCACTGGTTGTTGGAGCCGCCGTGGGGGTGGCTGAACTGACGGTAGGTTTACTAGGTGTGGAGATTAGCTGTTGTAGCTCGGAGATTGTTGATGACCCGGCGGTTTCTGTCTGAACGGGGGTTTGTTGCTCCGCCACCGGCGCTTGGGCGCCCCGGTACTGTCCACCCAGCATAAAAGCCGTTACCGCCACCAGAGCGATTACTAAAACCGATCCCAAGTGACTCGTTACAACCTGATCAGCTCGCTGCCAGTCCATCAACTTTTACTAATAGTTTTTTTAATGTTGGATATTTCTCAATCCCATCGTTAACAATTTTATCAGCCAGTGCAAATACTTCGGTGACCATTTTTTTATCGCCCAGAGAGGCGAAGCGCAAACTCGGCAGTCCGCTCTGCTCGCTGCCCAAAATTTCCCCCGGCCCCCTTAGCGATAAATCGGCCTCAGCCAGCTCCAAACCATTATCGCTCTTTTCCAACATCTCCAGGCGTTGGCCGGCTTTTTCGTCAAAAAGTGTCTGTGACAAAAAGCAGACCGAGGCTTTTTGGCCGCGCCCCACCCGTCCGCGTAGCTGGTGAAGCGTGCTTAAACCAAACATCTCGGCGTTTTCAACAATCATCCAAGTGGCATTGGGGTTGTCGATGCCTACCTCAACAACGGTTGTGGAGACCAATACATCAACCCTTCCCTCCATAAAATCACCAAGAATCTCCACTCGCTGGTCGGCCGGTATTTTGCCGTGAATAGCGGCAATTTTTGCGCCCGGTAACTCGCCGGCCAACTTTTTCGCCTCGGCGATAACTGATTTTCGCTCGTCAATTTCCAGCAACGTCGGCTGATCGGTTTTAGCAATTGCTGGGCAGATAACGTAGCCGGGCTCACTGCGACTAAGTCGTCGGCGAATTTCAGCAACGACACTTGGGCGCTGCTCGTCTAAAAATAACTTGGTGGTTACTCTTTGCTGATGAGCGGGCTTGTCTAGCAAGTAGGTAATCTCCAAGTTTCCAAAAACTGTCTGAGCGAGCGAGCGGGGAATTGGGGTAGCGGTGGTTAGTAGTAAATGGGCTTGGCCGTGATGACGCAGCAGTATTTGGCGTTGCCGGACCCCAAAGCGTTGTTGCTCGTCGATTATCACCAGCCCAACCCTATCGAACTGGTCGGCAATATTTAGCAGGGCGTGGGTGCCAACAATAATATCCGCCTCGATCGTTTCTTTTTTGTGGCCGGTAATTAAACTTACTCGTAGATCTTTACCAACCATTTCTTGAATACTTTTGGCTTGTTGGGCGGCCAAGGTCGTTGTTGGTACAAGTATCAGCACCCTCCCCCCAGCTCGGACAATCGCCATCGCCGCAATTAGCGAGACGACGGTTTTGCCCGATCCAACCTCGCCGTAAAGCAAGCGATTAGCCGGGTAACCGTTAGCCATTCCCTTGATAATCCCCCAAGCGGCTTGACGCTGTCCGGCGGTTAACGTGAACGGTAATTTTGCGACAAAACGCTTAAGGTAATCGGTATCGATAATCAATTTGTCGCCGCCCTTGGCTCTTTGCTCTTGTTTGTTTAATCCCACTGATAGCGCCAAACCGAGCAACTCTTCAAAGGCAAATAATCGCCTAGCCCTGTCCAACTCCTGCTGGTTTTTGGGGTCGTGAACCCCCATTAGTGCCTCCGACCGGTGGATTAATTTGGAGCCCTTGAGTATCTGTGGCGGCAAAATATCCGGCACGTCTTTGGCCAGGGGGACGGCCTGCTTAACTATTCGTTGGATAACTCCCTGATACAAACCTTGGGTTGCCGGATAGATCGGCGAGTAACCAACACTTTTAATAATTTTTTTGACGATAAACGGATTACCCATCGATGGGGCAATTTTTTTGGAGCCAAACAACATTATCTGTTCCCCATCTTTGAGCTGGGAGAGCAAAAACCTTTGATTAAACCAGGCGGCGTTGATTGAACCACTCTCGTCGGTAATCCGTGCCTCAATCAGTAGGCTGCCCCTTTTGGTTCGGCGGCTAAAAACTTTCGATATTTTCCCGCTAATTACCGCTTCCTCGCCGGATCGTAACGAAGCAATTTTCGCCAAATTGCTTTGATCCTCAATGCGGTTTGGCAATAAAAACAGTAAATCTTTAATAGTTTTCACTCCCAATTTTCCAAAAGACCCGGCGGTATTAGCGCCGACACCCGGCAATTTTGTAATTGAATCGGAAATTTTCATCTAATTGTTGCTACAATTTAATTATGACTAATTATCGCGGGCACCACCTGGCCGTAGTGTACACGTTAATATTTTTTACTCTAGTGGCGGCTATCTCGTATTGGCATCTTTACCAGCTCGACAAAGTTGTTGAACAGCCCAATACCGTTCCGCTCAATAATATTCGTCTGGATCTTTCCTCGCCGTTTTAAAAAGCCCCCAATCCGCGGTTGCGGTGGGGGCTTACGTTGGGGGAGGAGTCAACTAGCAATTATTTGCCTAAGTTGTTGGCGGAACGGTTGAAAGTCCTCGACAACTTTACATTGTCTTGTTTCATAGCCGCTCATCCAATCAAGGATCTCTCGAGCTTTTTGCTGCTGCTCCTCGAGCGATGAGCAGTGGTTAAGCTGATCAACCTTGATAGCAGCCATTACCGATGGTGATGCGTTTCCTGCCATAATTCACTTCCTAAAGAACGTGTAAGAAAATTATAGATAATTTTTAGTAATAAATCAATCAGTTTAATCAAGAAAAACTTCCACGTAATGAACACCAGCGCTGAAAGCTTTAATGACATTGCCAGTTTGGCGGATCCCGTCGACTGTTACTCGTTCAACCCCTTTGGTCTGGCGGGTCGGGTTGATAATCCGAATATGATACTCAACCCCTCTGAATGTTCGGCTGTACTCAACTTGTCGCCAATCTCTTGGTATGCAGGGATCAATTTTTATCCCGCCGATTACCGGCTGGCAACCAAGTATTTGCTCTAAAATAATTTTCCAAATCCAACCACCGGGATTTTTCTGCCACGCCCCGTCGCCGCGTCCAAAGGCCGAGCTAGATGGCCCATTAATAAAAGAGGGATAAATATACGGCTCGACTTTGTAGTTTTCCTGATTGTCGCTGCGATAAATGTGGCTGTGTTGTTGGAATATTTTATAGGCTAACTCACCGCGGCCCAGTTTAGTTTCGGCGGCCATTAAGAGGGCCGACAGACTCAAGTTAACGCCGCTGTTGAACCGCTCACCGGCGGTAAACTGACTCTCCGGATTCTCTGGGTCGTACTTTAAATAAGCCGGCTGAAGATTGACTACCCCGGCCGGACTGCCAAGAGCTCTCCAAGCACTGTTGAGCGATTTTTCTGCCCGTTCACTGCTGGCCAACCCAGCTATCACTGCCCAGACTTGCGCCTCCAAATCTATTTTATGAAAAGTATTTTTCTTGGTACCGATCTTGCGGCTGTTACGCCTAGCTAGATACCAGCCACCGTCCCACATTCGGCGGTTAAACGACTGGGAAATTTGATCAAGGCGGTTGGTCAGTGTTCGGGTTAAATCATGCTCTTTAGCAGCGCTTAGTAGCGGCAACAGCTCGCGGATTGCGTAAACAACTTGCGCCGTTGCCAGCGTTGATTCTTCGCTTTTTGTTGCAATTAAATGGCTACTGTTGAGTTGTGCCAAACAGTATTTTGCCGCCCGGATCAGGTGCTCCAGGATACTGCCGCTGCCGCCGTCAAAATATTTGATTTGTTTTTTGAGTAAATTGTCAGCGCCGGTTTCGGCAATATAGGTGCTGGTGGCAATTATTAACCAAGCAGGCCCATCGATGCTATCGCTCACCTTGGCGTAGCTAGAGGTCGTGTCGATATACTCCACCGTTCGGCCTTCCTTGAACTGGCGCTCAAACAGCGACAGGAGCTTTTTTTCTAGTAAGTCCGGCATTAACGGCAGTAAGGTTACCAACTGTTTGGCGGCATTGGCGGTGTTGTCGCGGCGGTGGTTAATGTTTCCAGCAACAATATTTTGATACTTGGCCCAGTAATTAAAGCTGACGTTCATGGCGTCATCCGGGGTATTAACCCGAATTTTGTCCTCTAATACTTGCCAATTTTTCTTAAGCTCGGCCAAAGCATTCTCGCCGACATGCACTCGCCGGTATTTATCGATAATTGTTTCGGCTCGGCGGATTGCCTGGGACTTTCCCGTCTGAAAACTGCCGCTATCTCTATCAATTACTTGGCCGCCAACAATTACCTGGAGCTCGCTGGTGGAGTTGGCGCCCATGGTGATATTTTTTTGAATAACGGCGATTGGATCTGTGCTGGCTAAACTGCGGGAACATTTGCCGTCCTCTAGGGCGCGCGGATTATCAATGCTCCGATACGGGCCAATAAATATCTCTTTGTCGGTATCAAAACTGTCGATGGTTTTGTCTAGTGCAAAAAACAACAAGCTGTTGCCAGATTCACCACCCTTCGAATTAATAAACAAGGAGTTATTTTTTAGCAAGGTATCACTGGCGGTTATTGGTGGTAAGTCGAAATAAACAAAGACGCTCAGGCGGCGTTTTTTGCGTTCGTTATTATTAATTTTTAGCTGCCAAATCTCGCAAGGGTCGTTGTTGGGAACAAAAAATGTTACTGAACTATCAATTTTTTGGGCGCTGGAGCTAACCGTTGTATAGCCCAGGCCATGAACAGCTTGGTAAGTATCGTAGTGTTTGGCACCGGGGTGGTGGCCGATACTCCAGAACTCGCCGCTATCGTTATCGCGGATAAAAATTGTTCGGCCGGGTTTGCCTGGGCCGTCGATCGCCACCTCAATTGGCCAATCTTGATGGGAAATGCTTTGGCCCGATCCAGTTTGAGAGATATAGGCTGTATGCTGACCGTTGGATAAGCAATTGAACCACGGCTTCGGCGTGTCAGGACGATTGATAATAAATTCTTTACCGCTAGCCGAAAAATCGCCGTATTTTTTAATCTTTCCCTCCTTATTAAATCCTAGCGGAAATTATCCTATCCGTCAGTTTGCCGCCCCAGCATTCTCTAGGTAATCTGGATAGAGATATGCCACAGTTGCGCCAAAATATTATTACCGGTGAGTGGGTGGTGATTGCCCCGGAACGGGCCAAGCGCCCGAGCGATTTCGTTGTTTCGGAAACCGTCAAAGCCGCCGCCAAGATAGAAGACGTCTTTGCCGTTGGCGCTAAGGTCTATAAACAACAGCGCCTACCCGGCAAATACGAATCCGACCATATCTACGTTATTCCTAACTCCTATCCGGCTTTTGTCGAAGACAAAGAAAAATGCAGTAACCGCACCTACCAATTGGAGGGTTTTTACCGGGCGCGGCCGTCGACCGGCGGGCACGACGTGGTAATAATTAAGGAGGCCGATACCGATATCTACACCTTCAGCACCGAAATTTGGCACGAGCTTTTTTCGATGGCCAAAAAGCGTTATCAGTATTGGCGGGAAGATTGCAACGCCGAACACTCAATGTTGATCTACAATCACGGCATCCGCTCCGGCGCCTCCGTCGCCCACCCCCACGCCCAAATTTTTGCCAGCAATATTATCCCCAACCAGGTTTATCGGGAAATCCAGGGTTCGGAGAAGTATTTTATCGACAACGGCCATAACGTCTTTCAAGACTTAATCGACCACGAAAAAAAAGAAAAGCAGCGAATTATTGCCGAGAACGACGAATTTCTGGCCTTCACATTTTACGCCGCTCGGTTTCCTTTTGAGGTCTGGGTAATCGCCAAGGAAGACGGCTGTCACTTCGACCAAGAACCGGAGACGATGTTACACTCGCTTGGCGATATGATGAAACGGGTAATGAAGATGTACGAGCAAGTCTTGAACCGGCCGCACCTGAACTTTTTCCTCCACGACTTGCCGAAATCGATCGAGCGCAGTGAGTTTTACCGCTGGCATATTGAAATCACCCCGCGGGTGGGTTCCTACGGCGGCTACGAGCTGGGCTCCGGCGTAATTATCGACATTATCAGTCCCGAAGAAGCGGCCGAGTATTTGCGTGGCACAAAAAACCGCAGTTAACCCTGGTTATTAACAGATTATTTTGTTAAACTTTTAAGGCAAATAACGAAGCGGAGTAATCGCTATGCCATCACTAGGACGAATATTAATGATTAGTGAACATGCTGACCCACTCGCCAGACCGGGATCAAAGGAAGTTGGTGGGCAGAATGTTTACGTTTATAACTTAGCTCGGGCCTTAAGCAAGATTGGCTGGGAGGTAGATGTTTTTACTCGTTGGGATAATCCCAATAAACAACGAGTTATTAAGTTTGCGCAACGGGCGAGGGTAATTAGGGTAAAGTCAGGCCCTAGACACTACATCCCGCGTGACGAACTGTATAAATTTCTACCAGATTTTGTTGATGACGTAGTATCTTTCAAAAAAGAAAACAACCTTAACTACGACCTCATCCATACGCATTATTGGATGTCTGGCTGGTGTGGCCTAAAAATCAGTAGTTTATGGGATGTACCGATGGTGGCAACATACCACTCACTGGGTTACGTCCGTTTTCATACCCTCAAAGCCTTTAAAAAACATAGCCCGGATAACGACTTCTTTCGCAAAAGGATTAGTTGGGAGAAAAAAATAGCCCAACTTTCAGATTCAGTCTTGTCGACTAGCCCTTACGAAAGAGAAGATATTACCAAGTACTACGGCGTATCAAGCCACAACATTGCAGTTATTCCAGCGGGCATTGATGCTAAAACTTATTACCCCATCAATAAGAGTGTAGCCAGGAGAACTATCCAACGACCAGCCGACGAGAAAATAGTTCTCTACGTTGGTCGGATTGAATGGCGTAAGGGGATAGGAACATTAATCTCTGCGCTGGCTAAAGTTATTGAAGCAAAGAAGATTGACACAAGTAATCTAAAATTATTAATTGTCGGCAGGACAGTTGGGCCGGAGAAAAAAGAAGTTAAGCGACTCAAACAGCTTGCCCAACATTTAGGAATTGCTGAGCGAATTATATATACTGGGAGTAAGGATGCATCGCAGCTGCGCCACTATTACTCTGCAGCGGATGTCTGTGTTGTCCCTTCCTATTATGAGCCTTTTGGGATAGTTCCTCTCGAAGCAATGGCTTGCGGTACCCCAGTTATTGCCTCCAAAGTAGGAGGACTCCGGTACACCGTCAAGAATAAAAAAGCAGGACTATTGGTACCGCCAAGAAATCCCAAGGGATTATCTAGAGCCATAAATAATATCCTTGGCAACGAAGACCATTACATTAAGTCTGTCAGCCAATACGCGAGAGATGTTGTTCTAAAAGAGTTTGTTTGGCCAGCCGTCGCTAAAGAAGCGAGCAATTTATACAAAAAAATAATCAATAAAAGACTCACTACTAAATGAAAATCGCCCAACTTGTGCCAGTTGAAGAAACCGTTCCTCCCCGCAAATATGGGGGAACTGAGCTAGTAGCTTCTAACTTAACTGAGGAATTAGTTAAACGTGGTCACGACGTTACTCTATTTGCCTCAGGTGGTTCAAAAACCTCCGCCACCCTTCTGCCTATTTTCGACCAGCCGGTTCGTGAGCTGGCTCCCAATCCGGAAGACGCTAAACTGCGTGAAACCTACAAATATATGGCAGTCGGTAAAGCTATTAACGAAATTGTTCGGGGCGATTTTGATATTATTCACAACCATATTGGTTGGCGAGTATTACCGTTTGCCCCTCTGGTCAACGCTCCAATTGTTACAACCCTGCACGGACCACTCAGTGACGGTTATATGAAAATGGTCTATTCCACATTTAAAAAATCACCGTATGTGACCATCTCTAATGCCCAGCGCAAACCAATGGACGATCTCAACTATGCGGGAACCGTCTATAACGGTATAGAGGTTGATAAGTTCACCTATAACGACAAACCAGCTGATTATGTGGCATTTCTTGGCAGAATGTCTCCTGAAAAAGGACCAAAAGAGGCAATTATGGCCGCTAAAGCTGCCGGCATTAAACTAATAATGGCGGCGAAAGTAGATGCGGTTGATCAGAAATATTTCGATAGCGAGATTAAGCCGCTGATCGATGACCAGCAAATTAAATTTATCGGCGAAGTTGATCATCCTGGCAAGGTAAAACTATTGAAAGACGCCATTGCCCTGTTTGCTCTAATCCAGTGGGAAGAGCCGTTTGGTTTGTTTATGACCGAAGCGATGGCCTGCGGTACGCCGGTGATCGCTACCCGCCGCGGATCCGTGCCAGAGCTAGTTCAAGACGGTGTTAATGGTTTTATCGTTGAGAATACTCCTGAGGCAGTTGTTGCAGCACTAAAAAATATCTCCAAGATTAAGCGATCCGATTGTCGGAAAATTGCCGAAGATAAATTCTCCGTTGGAGCAATGGTTACCGGTTACGAGGAAGTTTACCGTAAGCTTGTTAGCAATTCGCCCAAAAAAGATACTCCACCAAAAAAATCCTGGCTGAATTTCCGCTGGCAGTAGCTAAACCACCTGGCTTAACGCAATCGCAATAGCGTCGGCGGCGTCGTCGGGTTTTGGAATTTTCTCCAAGCCAAAATATTCTTTAACAAAGTGCTGAACATCTTTTTTCTTGGAATTACCGTTACCGAGCAACACCTTTTTCAACCGTAATGGGGCGATCTCGACCGTTTCGATATTAGCTTGAGCGGCCACCAGCAATATCACGCCCCGAGCCTGTCCCACCGAAAAAGCGGTGGTAACGTTGCGGGCAAAAAACAGCATCTCTACGGCGATTAAATCTGGCTTAATTTCGTTGACCAATTTGGTTAAGTCTTCGTAAATATGAGATAGCTTCTGCGGCTCGGGCGCGTTAACGGTGGTTTCGATACAGCCGTGGCCAATCAGCTGAGCATGGCCGTCGATAATCTCAATCAGCCCGTGCCCCACCCGGCCACTGCCAGGATCAATGCCTAAAATTCGTTTCCCCTCCATCGTATAGCCATACTAAAGAACGGCAGTTTTTATTCAAGTAAAAAGAAAGCGCGCCCCGTGGGGGCGCGCAAAGGCGGTGGATCAGGCCGGTTGCCTGTCGGGTACTTTCTCGCTGAAGGCTTCGATCGGTTGGAAGCGGGTAGAAACGAGCACTTCCAGACCTTCCGGAGGAAACCGCAGGTTCTGCAGCTCCTTCCTGAGGGTGCCAACGAGCTTTCGTTGGCATTGGCGAAGCTGGAGTTGGTTGTAGACCTGGTCGCACATAAAGAGGATCTCAACCGAGACCTGTTGCTCTGTCGGCTCAGCGTTGCTGTTGCCAAAGACAAACGGTTCAAGGCTGATTTCTCCCTCCCTCACCTGGTCCGGGTAACAGCGATTGACTGCGCCCGCAAGATACGTTGAGAGGAAGTCAAGGACGTAATCACGCTCCTGGAGAGCCGGCATGTTGACAGTAATAGTGACGATTGTTTTCATAGGCCTCGTACACTGCCCGAAGGCAGTTGTGGCGAAATCCTACCTGAAAACTGGTAATTAGTCAAGAAGTTTAGGATCTACTTCAAAGTTCCCCGAAACCCGGGTCACATCATCCAAATCGTCCAGTGCTTCGGCCAGCCGAAGCACTTTTTCGGCCGTTTCTTGGTCGGTTATCGTAACGGTCGAAGTCGGCTGCCACTCAAAACCAACGTCGTTAGCAATAAACCCAACTTTCTCCAGATTTTTCCGGACACTCTCCAGCTCTTTCGGGTCGGTATAGACGAATACCTGGCCGTCGCTGTGCTCAACGTCTTGGGCCCCGGCATCGATCGCCGCCAGCTCCACCTCGTCCGGATTTAATTTCTCAAAAACAATCTGCCCGAGTTTTTTAAATAAATAACTAACCGATCCGCTTTCGGCTAATTTTCCGCCGTTGCGCGCTAGCGTTGCCTTGATTTCACCAACCGTCCGGTTGCGGTTGTCGGTAGCGGCCTCGATCAAAAACGCCGTCCCGCCCGGGCCGTAGGCCTCGTATAACGCTTCTTCAATCGCATCCGCTCCGCTCCCACCCGCTCGCTCCACTGCCCGCTCGATATTGTCTTTGGGCATATTGGCGGCCCTAGCTTTGTCGATGGCAATGCGCAGCTGAAAATTCATCTCCGGATCCGCCCCATGGCGAGCGGCAATCGTAATGCCGCTGGCCAATTTAGCAAACAGCGCGCCGCGTTTCACATCCGCCACGCCTTTTTGCCTTTTTATTTGCGTCCACCTACTGTGTCCGGCCATGTTCTTATTTTACTCTATTAATTTCTCAATAATCCTATCAGCCACTACCATCCACCACCGCTACACTGAACATTTTACATTTTCATATATGTTTACAATTTTATCTATCATCAATTTCCTTGAACAAATTGTATGGGATATATCCCATATCGAACGATATCAAGATTTCGCCTAGATACAGCTATTTCTTTGACTTTTTGGCTAAAATTTTAATTTCCAAGTCTAACGTGGCAATAATCCGATCCAACATCTCCACTGTCGGGTTGCTCTTACCGCCCTCAAAACGCGATACCTCGGACTGGGTTGTCCCCAACAATTTCGCCAAACTTTCCTGCGACAGCCGTTTTTTTCGCCGGGCTGTTTTTACTTCGCTAATGACATTTTTATACCAGCTAGACGATACTGATACGTAGGAATTTTTAGTTTTTCCCCAACTAACTTCCGGTAATAATTTCTTGTTGAAAAACTTTTTCGGACCGCCGGTTAGCACAAACTTTCTTGCCATACCCGGATTATGTGTCTAAACACATAAATATTTCAAGAGCTAGCGCAAAGTGGTGTACGAGTAGTCGGTTAAAGAAACCGAGAATGTAATCCTGCCCGATTGATCAGTGCGCAAGGCCGGTATCTTTAGTTTTGCCAATCGGTTGATAACTTCTTGATGGGGATGACCGTACTGGTTACTGGCTCCAACCGAGATAACGGCAATCTTCGGTGCAATGGCCTTGAGAAACGATTCGCCAGATGCCGTGTGCGATCCGTGATGCGACACCTTCAAAATATCAACCCTTCTGAGTAACCCGCGGCTAATTAGCTCCTGCTCTTGAGCTAGCTCCGCGTCGCCGGTTAGCAAAAAGGATTGCTCACCGTACTGCCAGTACGTCACGATGCTGGTGGCGTTTTGGGAACTAGGCGTCGCCCCGTCGTAGCTTCTTAACGGCGACAACACTATCCCCTCCAAATCACCAAATTTGACGGTTTGGCCGGCCATAACCTTTTTAACGGGAATGTGATTATCGGCAATTAATTGCAAGAATGCCTGGTAGGTTTTGGTGGTGCCGACGGCCCCGGTCAGCCAAACCTCGTCAACCTGATAATGCTTTAGCACTTCGTTCAATCCGCCGAGATGATCGGCATCGTTGTGAGTTGAAATTACTAAATCCAAATCTTTATCGCTTAGCGGTAAGACCTTAGCCAGCTCCGATAATATCGCCGTGCCGCGACCGCCATCGGTCAAAATTTGTTGGCGCTCTGGCGTGTCGATTAAAATCGCGTCGCCCTGACCAATATCCAAGATAATCAACCGCAAATCGCCGCCGACTGTGTTGGCTTGATAGGAATTAACCGAAAAAACGATTAGCCCCAACAGCAATAAAATTCCCAAGAATTTGCTAATGGTTTTGCTCATACAGTAATTTCCCGCTCCCGGGCTTGATAGCGAGCGTTCAGCATCTCCGAGCCGATAAAAAATACCAGCATGATTAAGGCGCTGGCATAGGCCGACAAGGCCAAATTAGTACTGGCAAACTGCAGGGCCGACAACTTTTCGCCAACGAAAATTATCCACTGTAAGATTGGCCAAGTTAACAGCGTGGCCACACTGCCGACGGCGGGGAAAACAAACAGTAAAATTACCGAGCCAATCCCAATGGTCATCAGTAGTGGAATCAGCGGCACCACCAAAATGTTGGAGAGCGGCGAGACCACGGCGAGCCGCTCAAAGACGGCGATAATCAACGGCGCCGTCATAATCGTCGCGGCCAATGTTTCGCCTAAAACCAGCTTCAGCCAGGCCGGTATTTTAAATAACCCAAGCGCGTGGGTTATTACCGGCGCTAGCCGGATTAGCCCGTAAGTCGCGGCAATTGATAGTTGAAAGCCAATATCAAAGATAATTTTTGGCTGAAACAGCACGATTACTCCGGCCGCCAGCGCCAATGCGCCGAGCGATCGCTGGGGTCGGCCCAAATAATCGCCCCAGAGCAAGATTCCGGCCATCACGGCCGCCCGGATAATCGACGGCGGCGCACCGGAAAGTAATACAAAACTCACCACCGCAACGGCCGCCACGGCCAGCGTCATTTTCCGTCCCAGCATTGGCCGCAAAACACTGCGGATGTTGGCGGTTAAAATCGTCAAGTTGTAGCCGGAGACGGCGATAATATGGCTCAAACCAACCAACCGAAACACTTCCAGTAAATCTCGGTCCAGCCGGACCCGGTTGCCCAGCAAGATTCCCGCCAACAGCGAGCCGTGCGGCTCCGGCAGGGCCAGGAAAATCCGCTCAACAATTGAATCGCGCACGCCCACCAGCGCTGTTTGGAACTGCGTCAGTAGCTCCAAGTGCAGCCAACCCTCCCCATCGGTCACTTGCCACAGCAGTACCCCGGCCACCAACCCAAATAGCGTCAGCGACAATACTTCAATTTTCCAGGCCTGCCCGCTGATGTATACCAACAGCCACAGCCCGCCGATCCAAGCCAGGGTGGTGACGGGGAACTGGAAGTACCGGCCCAGCACCACGCCGGCAATTAAGGCCAGCCAAAACCAAACAAACTGCCGCGATGGGCTCCAAAACTTCATCCGTTTAGTTCTCTATACAATCCATTTAGTCTGCTAAACAATTCATTTAGTCTTCTAAACAATTCATTTACGCATACACTATCAAAAATTTCAGTAATTTCTTCTAGGATATTGTATGGGTTATACCCCATACAAGTGGTTCAATAAATAATGAGGTTTATTAGAGTAGTATATGGGGAATTGTTGGGTGGATTATTGCTCATAAATCATTCTATCCCTATAATACGGCTGTAATGACAGCCAAAAAATCTGGGAATAAAGAAGTAAAAAAACCAAAATTGGAAATTGAATTGGAAGCGGCGATTGCCGACAAACTGCGGTTGGTTGCCGAATTGGATAACACCCGCAAGCGCAGTGAAGTCGAGCGAGAAAATACTGCCGAGCGATCACGTAGCGAAGTGATTGCGGCGCTGTTCCCGATTTTTGATAATTTCTACCGCGCCAGTACCCACGCACCGGCTCTTTCGACAGATGATTTTGAGAAAATTTCTGAAGACGACTTCAAAAAACTTTTAAGCTATATCTCCGGCTTGCAGCAGATTGAAAAACAATTGGAATCCGCCTTGGCCGAAATGGGCTTAACCCGCATTCCCGCCAAAGGCGCCGAATTTGATCCGGAGCTCCACGAAGCGATCTCCCACGAAAATTCTAAAATTCCGGCCGATCACATTATCGACGAAGTTGAAGCCGGCTGGCTCCTAAATGGGCGGGTGCTAAGACCAGCAAAGGTCCGTGTCTCAAAAGGTTAAGAATTGTTGTTAATTGTAATAGACGGTGATATTAATTAGTCATGGAGAGAGAAACTAGTACCGAAGAACAGCGGGAGGCAATAAAGTTCGAAGTTAGTCAGTTAGCAGAGAGGCACGGTATTAGTTTAACTGAGCTCGTAAATATAATCGGCGAGACCGATTCGCCTAGCGCTGATAAAACGGAAAGCTCTAATCCGAATGATAATTCTAGTTTAGTTGAACAGCTACGGGTTCTAACAGGCAGAAGGTGGGAGGGTTACGCTTATCACGGAGACATACGAACTGATGAAATGGGACAGTCGGATTCCAAGATTGTGGAGATATTAGAAGAGCTACATCTTACCCCGGGGGTAAACGTTGTTGTCGAAAGAAGCGGTGGTGAGATTGAGGATGATTGGTCCCTGAGCTCAATAGATGTTGAGACAGGCGAAGTCCATGTAACAAAAGCTGGTGATGGGGGGCACGCTCTCTCGAAAAGCATCCCAATTACAAAATTTCTGGAGCGTAATCTGGGCATCCAATATCATTAGCCACGAAGTATCTCAATAAAGTTCTCCGCCCGGCCAAAGTGCGGATTTCGAAAGGATAAAATTCAAGCCCGGCAGAGCCGGGCTTGGCGGAACTTGGGTGGTCGCAACTTTGGGAACAGCTCGGTGAGCGGATCCGGTTGGGGGAAGCGGGATCTTGCTCCCAGCTCTTTTGCGAGCTTATCCGCTTCGTTCATAGTTTTCCGGAAGTTTTCCCAAAAGGCTGGGTCTTCGAACAGCTCGTCGAGCCGCTTCAATAGTTCTTCGATTTCGGGCTTCTTCTCTGGCATGTAATGTTCGCCTCTGTTCGCCCAATATACCAGATCAGGTTTCGAAGGGATAAAGAAAAGCCCGACACAAAAAAGTGTCGGGCTTCGTATGATGGTCGGTTCAAGGGCCCTTAAAGAGCTCTTTTCCAAGCTCTGCGGCCGCTTTTTCGTCTACATTTCCACCCTTAGACAGCAACTTGGCTCGAAACAGCTGTTTAAGTTCTCTTTCTTCGAAGTTTGAGAACGGTACTTCTTCGATCAAGTTGCCAGCGATGTTGGGGAGGGCTTGAGAAATAGCGAGGGCGTAGACCCTTGCAGCTTTATGTCCAATCCCCTTGTAGGTGATTGCCACGCTTCTCTTTGGCAGTTTGTGCGGCCAGTCGGCAAAACAACCATTTTCCACCAAGCTGTTCATAAGCGCTGACGAACCGCTCTCTGTTTCTGAGAAGGTCTCAATTGCTTCCAGGAAGGGCCTGGCCGCCGGGCAGATGTTGCAAATGTATTCAGTGGGTTTTCTCATGATTGTCCAAGTTCAAACTGGACAGATTTTACCTGTAATCAACTGAATAGTCAATCCTTTAGAGCATTATTTCTTGACATTATGTAAAGGAAACTTCCCGAGTTTCGAAGGGATAAAAAAATGCCTCCGGCGGAGCCGGAGGCGGGGATGAGTGCGGATCGATCACTGGTGGAGGAAGCGAGGCATGGTGCCCTGGCTGTAGCCAAGGTAAACCCAGCCGTTTTTCGCCACCGCTAGCCAGTCGTCCAACCGCTGCGAATGGCTGCCGCTTTTGACGATGTGAGTTATCTGTCCCCACATTACCCGGAAGACCAGTTGGCCAAAACCAGTGCCGTGCAAAGCTGCCCGGAACGGCGTTTCCTCCAGTGCAGTGAAGAACTTCAGGCTGTGGCTCATCTGAGAAGCCAAGATCTCTGCTGTCAACAGGGACTGGTCGCGGGTCGGTGAGTGAGCCAAAAGCGGGTCGTGGAAACTAGCTGGGTATCCGACACTGTTCTCGTAGTACCCCAGCGCCGCATGCTCTCGCGTTCCCTCCGGAGCCTCGGCGGCCCGGATATAGTCAGTGAAAGGTATCAGCTCAATCTCACTGTTGTCGCGCATCAGCGAACGAAGCAGCTCCACGTCTTCTTCGTTCGGGGCAGGCCCCAGTTCAAGAATCATCCCTGTCCAGCTATCTGCAAACTCGCCTAGCATTCGGCCGCGTCTTTGAGCTTCCACTTCATCACCATCAGTAAAGACTCCGATCCCGAACGCATAGTTTAGGCGAGTCGGCCAACTTCCTAGGTCATTTGGTGGCAAATAGATTGCCGGTGCTCCTGTTTCTTCCATCATGTTACTCCGTACAAACGTAGCGGAATTATAATCGCTGCCAGCCAACCAGTCAATCCTTTAGAGCATCATTTCTTGACATTATGTAAAGGACACTTTACACTTTTTCTATGAGCAAAATTATTGGAATCGACCTCGGAACCACCAACTCGGCGATTGCCGTGATGGAAGGCGGCAAAGCCAAAATGATCG
>JBBDZM010000003.1:0-44023 GCA_040900165.1 Patescibacteria group bacterium
TCCTCAATCTCTTCAATGGTATCGCCAAACATTGTTATCCGGATAATCCGCTGGGAGTTGGACGGCATAATCTCGATAATTTCGCCGCGCGCCCGAAAATTTCCCCGTGATAGCTCGACGTCGTTGCGCTGATACTGCAGAAACACCAACTTGTCGATAATCGTTTCGCGGCTTAATTGCTCGCCCTTGCGGACAACCAATGTCGCTTTCTGGTACTCCTCGGCCGAGCCCAAGCCGTAGATGCAAGACACGGAAGCGACAATAATGACGTCGCGCCGGCTCAATAATGCCTGGGTGGCGGCATGGCGGAGCCGGTCGATCTCGTCGTTTATCTGGGCTTCCTTTTCGATATAGGTATCGGTGTTGGGCATATAGGCCTCGGGTTGGTAATAATCGTAGTAACTAACAAAATACTCAACGGCGTTTTTTGGAAATATTTGGCGGAACTCGCTGGTTAACTGGGCGGCTAGCGTCTTGTTGTGGGCGATTACCAGAGTGGGGCGTTGGACTTGGGCAATCACATTGGCGGCGGTAAAGGTTTTGCCGGAGCCGGTGACACCCAAAAGGACCTGATGTTTCAGGCCCTTTTTCAATCCGTCCACCAACTGGCGGATCGCTTTGGGCTGATCACCAGCCGGAGTTTTGTCGGTGTTTAAAATAAACTTACCCATATTATTTCTTGCCCCTCACTAACTGCACAATGTCGTAACAGGACGTAGTCCGTTCGACTGGAAAGTTCAGTGTGGGGTCGGTTGCCAGTTGGAACTTCATCCAGGCAATTTTATCCTAACTCTCTCCAAATGTCTGCCCAACCAGTCAATATTATCTCTATCAACCCAACCACTTGTATACGCTTTGACCCATATCTTAACCAAGAACAATCAACAATCTTAATTTTCCCCATATACGGCCATCAGCCCAACCACTTGACAGGTTCAACCGGCACCTTTACTAATGGTAAAAGGTGGCAACAGGTTTGTTACCAAGAAATTGAAAAATAAACTCTGCGGGGAAGGAGGTGAAAGAAATGGCATTTAGTACAGTTTCAAAAAAGTCTGGTAAGACTTACTACCTACACTCTCGAGACGTTACGCTTCGAGGTGGACGAATGCAGACAATCTACTTTTTCGCGCAAGATGTCCGAGATGGGGCATTGGATGCGGTCCCCGCAGGTTACGTAGTAATGGAGAACGCTCGAACCGGTCTTCCAATGTTGAAGAAAGGTTAAACGTGTTTCACGTTGAGCACTAAAGAGTCCGCTCCGCCAGTTGGCGGATAGCGGGCTTTTTAGTTGTACTGGCGTAATCGAGTTAAATACCGGATAATCCTTGTATGAAGGTTGCCCTTGTCCATGATTTTTTTACCCAGTGGGGCGGTGCCGAGCGGGTGCTAAAAGTTTTTAGCGAAATCTATCCGGACGCGCCGATATATCTAATCGTTAAAGACCAACAACTGGTCGATGAGTTTTTGCCCGGTCGAAAAGTTATCCCCAGCTTTCTGCAGGACTATCCGGGAATGCCCAATCAGCGCAAATTCTATTTCCCCTTAATGCCCAGGGCGATCGAGTCTTTTGATTTTTCCGGTTTTGACCTGGTGCTCTCTAGTTCGTCTGCCTACGCCAAAGGTATTATTACCAAGCCGCCAACCAAACATATTTGTTATCTCCACACCCCCACCCGTTATTTAACGGTTGATACCGAACAATATTTAGCCGACGCACCAATTCCCTGGCCGATTATCGGTCGGCCAATAGTCCGGATGCTAATCAAACGGCTCCAAAAATGGGACCTCCAGGCCAGCAAACGCCCGGATTACCTAATAGCCAACTCTACCTATATTTATGTCCGGACCAAGCAGTTTTATGGGCGAGTGGCGGATGCGATTGTTTTTCCGCCAGTTGATACCAACCAATTTAAGATTGCTGACAAAATTGGCGACTACTGGCTGACGTTGGGGCGCAACGAGCCCTACAAACGTACCGATATCGCCATTCTGGCCGCCAAAAAACTTGGGCTGAAATTAAAAGTCGTCGGTGGCGGTAGTGATTTGGATAACTTAAAAAAAATTGCCGGCAAAAAGACTGAATTTCTGGGGCGGGTGCCGGATTCAGAATTGGCCAAGCTATATGCTGGGGCGATCGGGCTAATTTTCCCGCCTCGCGAGGACGCGGGTATGACGTCGTTAGAAGCAATGGCCTGTGGCCGGCCGGTGATTGCCTTTGGCGAAGGGGGTTCGTTAGAGACCGTCAAGCACGGGGTAACCGGCGAGTTTTTCCCTGAGCAATCGGTCGAGTCGTTGGTAGCGGTACTAGAAAAATTTGACCCAGCTAAGTACGATCCCCAAACAATCCGTGAGCACGTTATGCAGTTTGATACCAAGCGGTTCAAGCAAAAAATCCAGGAAATTGTCCAAAACAATCTTTAGTGACCGTTTCCCAGTACTCCGTAGAGTCGGCGCTTTAGTGTCTAACTACCTGGATTGTTCCAGGGCCTCTAAAAGTTTAAGGCGGTTCGGGCTGGAGCCCGGAACCGCCTTGGACCAGATATGTCAGGCCTGGCGGCCTGCACCCTTTAGCTGTGTGTCGGCCAGACTCCGTTGGTTATGCCTCGTATTGGAGCTGGCTTACTAATTGTAGCAAAAAAATTAAGGGGCGACTCCGGTTGGAGCCGCCCTCAGGAATGTCCCCGAAGGGACCAAGTGCCCAGAAGGGCATTCTCGCATTCGCTCGCTTTCTTTCCGGATTGGCACGGAACGGTTTCCGTGTCCCTATAACTGTACTCTTTGCTTACGGTTAGTCAATGTAATAATCAAGGATTTTCGGCCAATCCATTGGCTCAACGTGCGGCATTTCGACCCGTAGCATGGCATTCCACGGACAAGGAAAACCAATTGGCTTAATAGCCAAGTCCCAGTCGCGAAATTCGTGGAGATTATCCTCCACCAAGCAACTGGCGCCGATCGACTTGCAGCACTGGAGCTTGCTGCGCTGATTCTCCCCAGAGTTGACGGGATTGTCCTTAGCAGAGGTGTGGTGAATCACCAATGGCAGGCCATGATTGTTAAACCATCGCTTCGTCACATCAACTAACCCACCGATCCGACCAGTAACTATTTGGACATCGTGAACAGCTATTAGTTTTTTGAGCGCTTCGATCGCTCCCGGGATAGCCGGCAGATTCTCGTAGTGACCGTGCCACATAAAGTTGTAGTGGATTTCTTTGATCTGAGACGGTGGTATACCAAAGTATTTGGCAAAGTTTTGATCGGCCAACTCCGAAATCAATATCTCCCGTCCAATGCTCTCCCCAACAAACCGAGAGAACGGTTGAAAAAAATCGACGATGACGCCGTCGGCATCGAAGGCCAGAACCTTCTTGGTAGTATTAATGTGCATTTCGTTCTCCGTGGCCATACTAAACATTGCTCAGTCGCTAAACAAGCGCATTTTTACCCGATTTGACCGGTTAAAAAATGACCCAGCGGGGTGCTGGATCACTATTATTTAAGGATTCTGTCTAGGTGGTATTTCCGGGCAAATAGTTCCACCTTAACCTGGTTGAACTTGATCAGATGAAGCAACATGACGAGCAGTGCCCCGTCAACTACTCCCAGCTGCTTCTCCAAAGCCGTTAGGTCCGCATGGACCGACCGGTGGTTGGTGGCGCCATCAATCACGGTGCGAATGAGCGGGATGCCCAACTGATTAACTCGCTCCCGGGCAAATGCCTGGAAAGGACCGGGGTGGAAGTCGGCTAGTAAGAGCAAGGCGCAAATAACGTGTCTATCGCACCCAACCTTCCCTAGCTTTTTGACGTCGCTAAAGATGCCAGCCATTTGGTCGATGGGCCCGGTGGCTCTGACCAATAATTCAACGAACTGGCTGTACGCGTTTTTGCATTTAAATGTACAGATAATCAAAACGTGGTAATACTACCAGAGCCCCAGCTATTTGTTAATAGCTATATGCCAAAATGTTCGACAATATTGACACGCATAACTCTCTATTGTTGAGGGTATTGTATGGGGTATATCCCATACAACTGGGACGTGTACGAAAAACGCCCGTGGTCGAAACCACGGGCGTTGAGTGAGCGGCTCAACCAAATGTGATGAGCGCGAAGACGAAGGTGAAAACGGCGGAGATGCCGATTCCCAGGTTGAACACTGGGATATTGTCCGGGACGATCCGTTGCTGGATTCGTGTCCTTGGGTGTTTGAACCCGGTTGTCGCCACAAGGCGATAACAACAGAACAGCAGCAGTGCGATTCCCGCCAGGATCAGTAGGTACGGTGCAACTTCCTTCATTTCAGCGTATTTTATACCAGATTTTGGCCAAAAAGTCAAGGGCTAGACCGGTACTTTCTGATAGGTCTATGAGCTTGAAAAACAGGGGTAATACGGTATAGTTGTTGATATGGAAGAGACTGTAAATCAACAATTTTGTGCTGAAATTCTTCCAGCACAATAATTACTAATTAAGATGGCAGGCAAATACGACGCGTCACAAATTACTGTTCTGGAGGGCTTAGAGCCGGTCCGAAAACGGCCGGGAATGTACATCGGCGGAACCGGTGAACAAGGCCTCCATCACCTCGTCTGGGAGGTGCTTGATAATGCTGTCGACGAAGCCATGGCCGGCCACGCCGACAACGTGACAATTGAGCTCAATACAGACCTAACCGTTTCGATCCAAGACAACGGCCGAGGTATCCCGGTAGATATTCACCAAGCCACTAAAGTCAGCGCCTTGGAAACTGTTCTAACTAAACTTCACGCCGGTGGAAAATTTGGCGGCGAGGGCTACAAAGTTTCCGGTGGTCTGCACGGCGTGGGAGTGTCAGTCGTTAATGCCTTATCGGAGTACGTTAAAGCCGAGGTTTATAAAGACGGCAAGGCTTACGAGCAGGAATACAGTCGCGGTAAGCCCAAAGAGCAAGTTAAGGAAGTTGGAACAACCGACAAACAGGGCACCAGAATTACTTTTAAGGCCGATTCAGAAATTTTCCCTAAAACGACATTTTCGCGCCGGACAATTATCGACCATGTTCGTCAGCAGGCCTATCTAACCAAAGGCATTCAAATTGCCATAAGCGATGATCGGCAAGACGGTGATATCCCCGAAGGCGATAGCTACTATCCACGCAACTACTCGTTCCATTTTGGGGGCGGCATCGCCGCCTACGTTAGCCATTTGGTCCGTCATAAAAAATCGTTAATTCCCGAGCCGATTTATTTCTCCAAAACAATCGGGGAGTCGTTTATCGAAGTGTCGTTTACTTATGTCGACGACTACAACGAGCACGTCTATAGCTTCGCCAACAACATCCACACCACCGAAGGTGGCACCCACTTGACTGGATTTCGCTCAGCAATTACCCGGGTAATTACCGATTACGCTAAAAAATTGACCGGCAACGGCAAAGACTCCGATGTCGGCATTACCGGCGAGGATATCCGCGAAGGTCTGACGGCGGTAATTTCTGTGAAACTGCCGGAGCCGGAATTCGAAGGCCAGACTAAATCCAAGTTAGGTACGCCGACCATGCGTGGCCAGGTGGAGACGGTCGTTAACGCCGGACTGGGCCAGTGGCTAGAGGAACACCCCAACGAGAGCAAGGCGATTATTGAAAAAATTGCTGTTAGTGCCAAGGCCCGGATGGCCGCCCGAGCGGCTCGCGATGCAGTAATTCGCAAAGGGGCGTTGGAGGGCATGACTTTGCCGGGCAAGCTGGCCGACTGCTCCGAAAAAGACCCAGCTAAATCCGAGATATATATAGTAGAGGGCGATTCGGCTGGTGGATCGGGCAAACAAGGCCGCGACCGACGCTTCCAGGCAATCCTACCGCTGAAAGGCAAAATTTTGAACGTTGAACGAGCGCGGTTAGACCGAATGCTCGCTAGCGATGAAATTAAAGCTCTGATCGTGGCGCTCGGTGTGGGAATTGGCGATGAAATTAATATGGAGCGTTTGCGCTACCATCGGGTGATTCTAATGACCGATGCCGACGTGGACGGCGCCCATATTCGCACACTCTTGCTGACCTTTTTCTACCGCCACTACCCGGAGATTATCCAACGGGGCTACCTTTATATTGCCCAACCGCCGCTCTACGGCGTCAAGTTCAAGGGCAAGGTAGAGTACTCGCATAGCGACAAAGAGCGCGACGAAATTGTTGCCAAACTTAAAGCTGCCAACAACGGGACACTGCCGGGGCTAAATATCCAGCGCTACAAAGGTTTGGGCGAGATGAATCCGGAGGAGCTGTGGGAGACCACTTTGAACCCGGAGAATCGAGTACTACTCCAAGTTAATATTAACGATGCCGAGCAGGCCGATGAGATATTTTCGGGATTAATGGGCGATGACGTTCTGCCGCGTAAAAGATTTATCCAGAGCCGTGCAGCAACTGCCCAAAACATCGATATATAAATAATTATGAAAGATAACGAGAAAAAAGATTTACCAGTTGAGGAGACACCGGAAGAGATTGAGATACCGGAGGTGAGTGCCGAGGAGCTGGAAACTACTGGCAAAAAAACTGAGTACGGCTTGATCCGGGCTCGGTCAATTAATAACGAGATGACCGAGAGCTATCTCGATTACGCCATGAGTGTAATCGTTGCCCGAGCCTTGCCCGATGTTCGCGACGGCTTGAAACCAGTTCACCGGCGAATTCTCTTTGCCATGCACGAAATGGGTCTGACTCCTACCTCCAAACACCGCAAGTCGGCCAAGATTAACGGTGAAGTTTTGGGTAACTATCACCCCCACGGTGAGCTGGCTGTTTACGACTCAATGGTTCGAATGGCCCAATGGTGGAGCTTGCGCTTACCGCTGGTTAACGGTCAGGGAAACTTTGGCTCGATGGACGGCGACTCGCCAGCGGCCTCGCGCTACACCGAAGCCAGATTAGCGCCACCGGCCGATGGGTTACTCCAAGATATCGACAAAGAGACAGTTGATTTCCGCGACAACTACGACGGCACCAAGCAAGAGCCAGTGGTACTGCCAACCCGTATTCCCAACCTGTTGGTTAACGGCTCGCAGGGAATTGCTGTTGGCATGGCGACCAATATTCCACCGCATAACTTGAATGAAATTATTGACGGTTTACTCCTTTTGCAGAAAAATCCCAAAGCCGATGTCGACGAGCTAATTGAAGTTATTAAGGGGCCGGATTTCCCAACCCGCGGTATTGCCTACGGTTTAAGCGATATCAAACAGGCCTTTGCCACCGGCCGCGGACGGATCGTTGTCCGGGGTCGTGCCGAAATTGTCGAGGACAAAAAACGCGACCAAATTATTATTACCGAACTGCCGTATCAAACCAATAAGGCAACGTTTATTACCCGGATTGCCGAATTGGTCAAAGACAAAAAAATTGAGGGTGTCTACGATATCCGCGACGAGTCCGACCGCTCCGATGGCGTTCGGGTAGTTATCGATCTCAAGTCCGGCGCCGTTTCATCGAAAATTTTAAACCAACTCTACGAAATGACCGAACTCCAGAGTGTTGTCCACTATAATATGGTGGCACTGGTTGATAGTATCCAGCCAAAACTGCTGTCGTTGCCAGAAATGCTCAGTGAATTTTTGGGCCACCGGACCGATGTTGTTACCCGCCGAACTAACTACGAGCTAAAAATCGCCAAAGCCCGGGCCCATATATTAGAGGGCTTAAAAATCGCCCTCGACCATTTGGATGCGATTATTGCTCTAATTCGCAAGTCGGAAAACCGCGACGCCGCCAAGACGGCCTTAATGAGCGAGTTTAAACTAAGCGAGCTCCAAGCCAACGCCATTTTGGATATGCGCTTATCGCAGTTGGCCAACCTGGAGCGGCAGAAGGTTTACGATGAATATGAAGCGGTCATGAAATTAAACGCCGATCTTGAGGATATTTTGGCAAAACCGGAGCGGGTGGAATCAATTATTCGTGACGAATTGGCGGAAGTTAAAAAGAAATACGGTAATGACCGGCGCACGGAGATTCGTCCCGAACAACTCGGGCAGATGACTGCTTACGATTTAATTCCCGAAGAAGAAGTCCTGATTACACTAACGATTAACAACTACGCCAAGCGAATGACCCCGGATACCTACCGCAGCCAATCGCGCGGCGGCAAGGGTGTAATTGGTATGGCCACCCGCGAAGACGACTACGTGATGGATATTATTTCCTGCTCTACCCACGACGACCTGCTGTTTTTCACCAGCCGCGGTCGGGCATTTAAGGTAAAGGCCTACGAGATTCCGGCCGCTAGTCGCCAAAGCAAAGGGGTGGCGATGCCTAATATTATTCGGATTGACCAAAACGAAAAAGTCACGGAAGTAATGGCAATTAGCAAAAATGAGCCGTTCAAATACTTTTTCTTTGCGACCCAACACGGAACGGTTAAGCGAGTACCAAGAGAGCTGCTCGACAATATCCGCAAAAGCGGAGTGGTCGCGGTTGGCCTCAAGGGCGACGACAGCTTGCTTTGGGTAAAACGAACCTCCGGCAACGACGAGATTGCCCACGTTACCAAAAACGGCCAAGTAATTGTTTATAACGAGGACGAAGTCCGGCCAATGGGGCGAAGTGCCGCTGGGGTGCGGGGGATTAAGCTTAAAGAAAAAACCGACGCGGTTATTGAGACAGCTGTGCTATCTGATTCATCGGAGGCAATTGGGGTAATCAGCGAAAACGGCATCGGCAAAAAAGTTGAAGTCGGCGCTTTCCGCAATCAACACCGGGGCGGTAGTGGTATCCGGATTGCCAAGCTTAACGATAAAACCGGCAAATTAGTAACGGGCGAAGTTATCGAGCCCGATGCGACTGAGATTATTATCGCCACCACCAGCGGGCAGATTATTAAAATTCCGGCAAGCTCGTTGAAGAAATTATCGCGGCAGGCCAGCGGCGTTATCTTGATGCGGACCAACGGGAGTGATAAAGTTAGTAACCTAACGGTCATTTACGAATTCGATAAAAACAATACGGACAATGAACCGGCCAAAAAATAACGATGAGCGACAAACCCAAAATTCAAATACCCGAGGAAATTTCCGTACGCGCGCTCGCCAGCGTCCTTAAAGTCGACCCCACTAAAGTTATTGGCAAACTAGTCGCCGGCGGAGTTTTTGCCAATATTAACCAGTCGGTAGATTACGATACTGCCAGTTTGGTTGCCGGAGAATTTGGTTTTGAAGCCGAGCCCGAGCAAAAATCGACGGCAGTTAATAAAACTACTATTAGTAAAGACGCAGTTGAACGAGCACCGATTGTGACAATTATGGGTCACGTCGATCACGGTAAGACATCGCTTTTAGACTATATCCGCCGCTCCAATATTGCCGCGGGCGAAACCGGGGGAATTACCCAACACATTAGTGCCTACCAAATTAACTTTAAAACCAAAGAGGCTAAAAACCGGAAAATCACTTTTGTTGACACCCCCGGTCACGAAGCCTTCTCGGCTCTGCGGGCGCACGGTGCGTCGTTGACCGATATCGTTATCTTGGTGGTTGCGGCCGATGACGGCATCAAACCCCAGACTATCGAAGCAATTGAGCAAGCCAAAAGCGCAAACGCCCCAATTGTCGTGGCGATTAACAAAGCCGATTTGCCAGGCGCCAACATCGACAGAGTTAAACAGCAGTTAACTGATCACGGATTAAATCCCGAGGATTGGGGCGGCCACACTATTACCGTGCCAATCTCCGCTAAAACCGGCTCTGGTGTGGAGGATCTATTAGAGATGGTTTTGCTAACGGCCGATATTCTAGAGCTAAAAGCCGATCCCGATGCGACTGCCGAAGGAATTGTTATTGAAGCTAACCTTGATAAACAGGTTGGCCCCATTGCCACCGTCCTTGTCTACAACGGCTCGCTTCATCCGGGACAAGTAATTGTTATTGGCAAGACATACGGACGGATTCGGGCCCTGCTGGATGATTTGGGCGATAAAATTAGCTCGGCTGGACCAGCCAAGCCAGCAATTATTACTGGGCTAAAAGACGTTCCGAAGTTTGGCGAAAGACTAGAAGTAGTGCCGAACGAAAAAGTCGCCCGGACAATGACCCAAGATCTACAAGCCACTGGTAAGAAAAGTAATAAAGAAAGCGAAAACACCTACCCGATTATCATTAAAGCCGATGTCGGTGGATCGTTGGCGGCCCTGGAAGGGTCGATCCGCAAGCTCAAAACCAAAGACGCAACCGTCGAGATTATCGCCAGTGGGATTGGCCCAGTTAACGAAAACGATATCAGCCTAGCTAAGGCCGCCAAAGCCCACGTTATTGCCTTTCGAGTAGCCACCCCGAAACGAATTCAAGATATCGCCGCCAAAGACGGCGTTGAAGCCAAGGAATACTGGATTATTTACGACGCCACCGATTTTCTGCAAGCCGAGCTAAAACGAATCGCCACGCCAGTGGAAGTTGTCAAAGAAATCGGCCGCTTGAAAGTGCTGGCGCTGTTCTCCAAAAAAGGTACCCAGGCAATTGTTGGTGGGGAAGTTCTTAGCGGTGAGATTAAAAAAGACCTACAGTTGGTGATAAATCGCAGCAAAGAAGAGGTTGGCAAAGGCAAGATTATTGCCGTTAAGGTTGGTAAAGTCGAAGTTGATTTAGCCGAAAAGGGGACACAGTGCGGGCTATCGGTTGAAACCGATGCGGAAATTGTCAACGGCGATATTTTAGTTGCCAACACAGTTAGTTACGAGTAAGCGGCTTGTCGAGTAGGCTAACTTTAGTTAGCGTTAGGCTATGGGAGGGAAATAAGCTTTTTAGAGCAGATTTGGTATGGCTGGCTACAGTTTGGGGTGGGTAATAGCGATATTATTTGGTACTCAATCGTCGATTTTCTACTACTCTCAATTGCCGCTTACGGCATCTTGATATTTCTTAATTCGGTTAAGGGGATGCGGTATTTGGGAATTGTTTTTGTGGCGACGGCCACACTAATAATCTCGTCATTTTTGCGCTTTCCGGGACTGCATATCGCCGTTCAAGCGGTAATACTGGTTTTATTGGTGAGTTTCCCGATTATCTTTCATGAACGCTGGGCTCAATTGCTTAGTGGGGCGCCGGCCACTACACCTGGCCATTTCAATAAAATAACGTTGGGGATTACGGCGATGCTTGTTTCGGCCGTGATGGTTTTTATTGGCGCTGGCGCCTTGGTGAAAATCGCCGAATTGCCCTCGGAGATTCCCGTCGAGGCAGTTAATCTTCCAACCGGAATGACGGCCGATTTTGGCGGCGGCAAAACCGTTCGGGTGATTATCTCGGCTCCCCGAGACATTTGGGAAAGTTTGAACGGCGATAATTTTTCGGCAACTGTCGATGCTGCTAATCGAGCCGAGGGAACTTACGACGTCGATATTATTGTCACTAGCCAAATTGACTCGGTTAGAATTATTTCCATTAAACCCAGTAAAGCCGTAATCACTATTGAGCCGGTAATTAAAAAGACCGTCCCAGTCTCAATTAAGGTAAGTGGTACGGCCGGCAAAGAGCTGGTCCCGGGCGAGGCGAAGATCGAACCAGACAAAGTCGAAATTGCTGGTCCAAAATCGGAGATTGCCGATATCAGCCAGGTTTATGCCGAGATAAAATTAAATGGTGAGACGGAGACAATTAAGCTCGATGCCGTTGATCTAGTGGCGCTGGACGCAACCGGCGAACTAATCCCCTCGATTGAAATTAAACCCGCGGCTGTCAAGCTGACACTGCCGTTGGTCAAGGCCGGTAACAGTAAGGTAGTGACGGTTACTCCAGTTTTCAGTGGTACGCCGGCAGTTGGTTATTGGGTGGAATCAGTCAGCGTTGAGCCGGCGGTGGTGAGCGTGCTTGGTTCGGCCGAAGCCCTAACTAATCTCAAGCAAATTAAAACCGCCCGAATCTCCCTTGACGGCATTAGCTCGACCTCTAGTCAAAATATTGCTCTAGATTTGCCGTCGGGGGTAACTGTCGCCGACGATACGGCCAAGGTGTTGGTAAAGATTACAATTGCCAAGGCCGACACGACTAAATCTGTTACCCCGCAGTTTGTCTACGACGGCTTGTCGTCATCGTTAAAGGTGTCGAGCACTAGCCCAACGTCGATCTCGGCGATTGTTAGTGGAGCAGGGGATATTCTGAAAAATCTTAGTAGCGGCGACGTTAAACTTAAGCTTAATTTAGCGCCGTATAAATCGGCTGGAACTTACTCCGTTCAAATTGAAAACAGTGCCTTCGTCCTACCTGGCGGAGTGTCGTTAGTCAGCTTCCTTCCATCGGCAATAGATGTTACTTTGGAGAATAGATGAGAGAGTGGGGGACAAAAGTTAGGGAGTTGCTCGATTTTCGGAAAATGTCGCCGCAACGAGCGCTTAGTTTAGTATTTGTCGCCAGTGTTTTGCTGGTGGTGGTTAGCTACGGCATTTGGCAGTTTGGGCGGTTGCTGTCGCCTTCGGGGATATTTAACTCGTCCGATCCGGTTGTCGAGTCGGCAATTAGCGACTTTGATGCTAACGGTAACCCACTCCCTAACAGCGTCACCGACAATACTGTCCCCGATTACGGCATCAACGCCACCGAGCTAACCTACGGCGCTGACGGCAAGCTGAATATGGCTCGTCTGCAAGGGTTGGTGGATTACCGATGATCAAAAAAATCTTTGTCTTTGCCCTGGGGTTAGTTTTTCTCACTGGTTTGCTGTCGACCAGCCAAGTCAAAGCCCAGACCGACGATTGGTCGCCGGTTAGTTCCGTTGGAATGACCGTAATTAATGATCAAAGATACTATAATAACAGCTCCAGCTGGCGGCTTGATAACTATGCTTGTTTTGGTACCTGGGGGCGCAATAACGCTAAGAGTTTGGGCGGCACATTTGCCTGTGCCGGTGACGGCACAACGGTTGGATCGACGGCTTTTGATTTCCCTCCCAACTCTGAACCAGTGGGGGAGCAGTTTACCGCTGGGATAAAATTTAGCAGCAATAATATCTATTCGGTTGCAAACTACGACCTGGACAGTGCCGGAGTTAATGCTGCCACCCATATTTTTTCGATATTTGGAAGCGGTTTCCCCCTAGCGCCACCGGCCTTAACTAACCAAATGCAGTCAGATCTTAAACAACACCGAGTCCAGTCATTGGTATCCTTTAACGGTTATCTCTATGCCGGAACCTACTCGCGCGCAGTTGGCGGATCAAGCTTTGGCGCCCAAATCTGGCGCCACGATGCCTTTACTACTGGCGAGCTTGGCCAGAACCCCACCGAGTGGGCGGCGTCGCTACAGCGCTGGCAGAAAGTCGTTAACAATGGGCTAACTTCGACCAATAATGAAGCGGTTATGCATATGTTCGTTTTTAATAACCAACTCTACGCCGGTCTTTATAACGCCGGTGGTTCGGGCAAACTAATTAAAACATCCAACGGAACCACTTGGACAACTTTAACTAATAATTTTGGTGCTATTGGAAACTATATTGCAACGAGCGCTCAATATAATGGGCGGATTTACATTGGTTTACATAACGGTGGGGTTTATTCCTCGCCCGATGGGGTTAGTTGGGTTAACCACACTGGCCAAATGTCGCCCCTATCTGGGCGGGCAATGGCGGTTGCCAATGGGATACTTTATGTCGGCGGCGGCACTAGCATCTATAAATCTAGTGACGGCTCAAGTTTCTCGGTATCAACCAGCTCGATTAGCAACGTCTCAACGATGATCGGTGGGTCGCAGAATCGGCTGTTTGTGGGAGTCGGCGTAGATCCCACCGACTACCAAAATAGTCCTCGCCAAGCCCGGATTTGGTGTCTAGGGTGCACCACTCCACCGGTTGAAACTGGCGATGTCATTATTAAATTACCGCCAAAATCAGTTTATACGCCCGAAACGTTATTATTTGATGGCAGTACCTACACGTTTTCGGCTACCACCGGGGAATTTACTGGTCCGAGTCGATTTACTATTAACACAGACGTTGTCGGAACCGGTTTGTTCGAATCGTACGAAATTACGATTCAGGACATCGAACGGGGTCAGGCGGCTTATTTGCCGGGTAGGGAGAAGCTAACGGCGTTTAACCAGCTGATTAACGATTTTTCGGCTAAGGCCTATGCGCCACCGCCAGCGACCAACGTATTATTGTTGGGAACTTTTCCGGTGTACGAATTCAAGATGTCGTTTCAACGTCTCGCGTCAGCGGCAACCGTCGATAATCTGGCGGCCAATCTGCCGATTGGTTACGAACTTGCCGATATCACCGACGGGGACTGTTCGGCCGCTGGCAATACCCACATCTGTTTCAAACCAACGCTAGAGCTAAGTAATTTCTCTGGCAATATCTGCTTATCTCCTGGTAGCTGTACGCTTAACCTTCAAGAAGTTGTCGCACTCACCCAGCCGGGTCAAATTGTAGTTGAGGGTAATGTCTTGGGCGGTTTCGAAGTTGGCGGTTTTGTTTTCCCCAATGGTTCCAATCAAGACTGGGTGGCGGTTGGTGGAAACTTTACGGCCGAATTTAACCAACAGAATGACAATCAAAAACTTAGCAACTACGTGGCCGGTAATGCCAAACTGCAGTGGGGCTCTGCTAGCGATAGTGCATCTGTTGCCTATAAACTTAACAAATTAAAAAATGACGGAATTGCCAAAGCTACAACACTCGATAGTACCCCTAGCTATACGACATTTAATCTCAACTCACCAACAGCTAATCCCGGTGCCGCCGGAGAATCATCGTTTACCACTGGCCCAGGTGGAAAAATCTGGTACAAAAACGGCAACTTAACTCTTGGTAGCTTAGCAACCCAAGCGAATGTTCGGGGAGAGGGGACACTAATTGTTAACGGCAACTTAACAGTTGCTAATGATCTAATTTGCCAGAACAATACCAAATTTGGGGTAATCGCTACCGGGAACATAACCTTCAACTCCCCAACAATCGAGTGTGGCGCCTATACATCGCTGGAGGGCAATATTATTTTTAACTCCAATATTTCCTCGAACAGTGAAGCGCGAGGGATATTTGTTACTAGGGGCGATATCATCTTGCCAACGGTTAGCCAAGGCGGTAATTACCTGATTAGATACGACAGTACCTTTGCGCAGGAACCATCAGCGCTATTTAGCGAACTATTAAAAATTGTCTTTACGACCAGCTCTTAAGGCATATTTAAGTATTTTCCGGTAAGATTAACCGATAATGTTAGTAGATAACGTTGAGATTACGATTAAATCGGGCAAAGGCGGCGACGGCATTGTTGCGTGGCGCCGGGAAAAACACGTTCCGTTGGGCGGACCGGACGGCGGCGACGGCGGCCGGGGTGGGAGTGTTTATCTGTTATCTGACAATAACGTTGACACCTTAAGCTCGTTTCGCTACCGAAAAGTATTTAGCGCCGAGGACGGGCAACGGGGGATGTCCAAGAAAAAACACGGCCGCTCGGCGGACGATTTAATTCTATCCGTACCAGTTGGAACATTAGTCACCGATGCCATAACCGGCCAATTAGTCTTTGATTTTACCCAACTTGGCCAAAAGTACCGATTAGCTAGAGGTGGCGACGGTGGCCTGGGTAACCCCCACTTTGCTCACGCCACTAACCAAAAACCCGAAGAATTTACTCCCGGCAAGCCCGGTATCACCAAACAGCTGCGTCTAGAGTTAAAATTAATTGCTGACGTGGCACTGATTGGCCAACCCAATGCCGGGAAGTCATCAATTATTAACTGTTTAACCGAGGCACATTCGCGAGTTGGCGCCTTTGCTTTTTCGACCCGCGAGCCGGTTTTGGGAGCAATGGATGCCAGTGACAATAAAATAATCCTGGTTGATCTGCCGGGGTTGCTTGAGGGCGCTCACAAGGGCAAGGGGCTCGGCGATGAATTCTTAAAACACGCTCAACGGGTGCGGGCGATTATCCATGTGATTGACGCAACGCAACCCAATCCCCAAAACGCCCTGGATCAAATAAAGAACGAACTAATCCAATACGACGAACATCTCTCAACGCTACCAACATTAATCGTTCTCAATAAAATCGACCTACTTTCGCAACAAGAGCGAAAGACTATTGCTAAAAAATTCCCCGAAGCCCTAATGGTCAGCGCCGAAACTAAAGAAGGCATCGATACACTTCGACGGGGAATAATAAAACTGGCCTCTTGACAGAATAGTCAAAATTTCGTAATCTGGCGGTAAGTTAGTTGAGGTATTAGCGATTAGACAGAGCGACAACAAGTCGACTAGTGATTTGCTCCGCCAAGAGCAAATTTATCGTGTCGATAATTTAATTAATAATAGGGGCAAGGGAGGCCAAACTGCGTAAGAATTTTCGACAAATTGAGTCCAACAATACTCTATCGAATTTGATAGAAGTTCAGCTAAAAAGCTATAACTGGCTTTTTGACGAGGGGATTAAAGAGCTATTAAACGAAGTATCGCCGGTTGATGACTTTACTGGCAAGTTGTTTTCTTTGGAGTTTGGCAAGTACTCACTCGATAAGCCCAAGTACGACGAGAAAACCGCCAAGAGCAAAAATTTATCTTACAAAGCGCCGTTGCGCTGTGGAATTAAATTAACCAACAAATTAACCAACAAAGTTAAAACTGCCGAGGTTTTTCTGGGCGATTTCCCGTTGATGACCGAACGCGGGACATTTGTAATTAACGGCGTCGAACGAGTCGTTGTCTCCCAAATTGTCCGATCGTTCGGGGTTTTGTTTGCCTCCGACGATTTAGGCGGCCGGAAATTATTTGGCGCCAAGATTATTCCTAACCGGGGCGCCTGGTTGGAGTTCGAAACTAATAGCCGTGACGTTATCTCGGTAAAAGTTGATCGCAAACGGCGAATCCCCATTACGACTTTCTTGCGGGCAATCGGCAACTACGACGATGCGGCCATTAAAAAACTATTTAAAAGCGTTGATACCGACAAAGACCATCAGTTTATTGAAGCAACATTAGCTCGTGACCCAGCCAAAACCCGCGAGGAAGCGGCTGTTGAGGTTTACAAGCGAATTCGACCGGGCGATCTAGTAACACCCGAAACGGCCGAAGCATTTATTCAAAATATCTTTTTCAATGCTAAGCGCTATGACTTAGGACGGGTTGGTCGCTATAAAATTAACCAGCGTCTCGAGATGGATATTCCCAACACCACCAAAAACCGGGTTTTGCGTCCAGAAGATATTATCGAAACTATTAAAGAAGTTATTCGCTTGAATAACGACGACAAAGGTGAATCTGACGACGTCGATCACTTAAAAAATCGCCGAGTCCGTGCGGTTGGTGAGTTAGTTCAGAACCGGATCCGCGTGGGATTACTGCGAATGGAGCGGATTATCAAAGACCGAATGAGCCAAGTGGCCGATCCGGACGACGTCAACCCGATTGCTCTTATTAACAGCCGGCCAGTCGCCGCAATTTTGCAAGAGTTCTTTGCCTCCTCGCAAATGAGTCAATTTATGAACCAAACCAACCCACTAGCCGAGCTGGAGCACAAGCGGACCTTGTCAGCGACCGGTCCTGGCGGAATTTCCCGAGAACACGCTGGTTTTGATGTTCGCGACGTTCACCGCTCCCACTACGGCCGGATTTGTCCAATTACTACCCCCGAAGGTCAGAATATTGGACTGGTTGGCTACTTGGCCGCTTCGGCCCGAGTAAATGAGTACGGTTTCATTGAAACGCCGTATCGTAAAGTCGAGCACAAAAACGGCAAAGCGAAAGTTACCGACAAAATTGAATACCTTGATGCTTACGAAGAGGAGAATTTCGCGCTAGCGCCGTTCTCGTCCTCGATCGACAAGAACAACTATCTAACCGGCACAAAAATCGTTGCCCGCCGCTCTGGCGAGCCAGTGATTGAGTCGGTTTCAAAGATCGACTACGTCGATATTTCACCGCAACAGGTTGTTTCTATCTCCACCGCCTTAATCCCGTTTGTTGAGCACGACGAAGCCGTTCGCGCCTCGATGGGTTCGAACATGCAACGCCAAGCTGTGCCGCTTGTTAAACCTCAGTCACCAATTATCGGTACTGGGTTAGAGTCGGCTGTTAAAGATTCTGGGCAGTTAATTATGGCCGAGGAATCTGGCACCGTTACCTACGTTGACGGCGATATGATCAAAATCAAAGGCGGCTCCAACGAGCGCGCTTATCCACTATTAAAGTTCGTTCGCTCTAACCAAAGTACCTGTATTAATCAGCGCCCATCAGTGGAAATTGGTCAGAAAGTTAAGGCCGGCGATGTCATTGCCGACTCATCCGCTTCTTACGAAGGCGAGCTGGCGATTGGCCAGAACGTTATGGTCGCCTACATGAGCTGGGGCGGCTACAACTATGAAGACGCGATTTTAATTTCCGAACGTCTGGTCAAAGATGACCGATTTACCTCTGTCCACATTGAAAAATACTCGGCCGAAGTCCGTGATACTAAGCTCGGGCCAGAGTTGATTACCCGCGATATTCCCAACGTTGGCGACGAGGCCCTGGCTAACCTTGATGAACAAGGAGTTGTTCGGATCGGCGCTGAAGTATCAGCGACTGATATCTTGGTTGGAAAAATCACCCCCCGCGGTGAAACCGAACTAACAGCCGAAGAGAAACTGCTACGGGCAATTTTCGGTGAAAAAGCCAAAGACGTCAAAGATACATCCCTGCGATTACCACACGGTGAGCGCGGCAAAATTGTTGAGGTCAAAATTTTCTCCAAGGATAATGGCGACGAGCTACCAGCTGGTGTTTATCAGCAGGTTGAGGTCTCGATTGCCCAACTGCGCAAAATCACCGTTGGTGACAAAATGGCCGGCCGTCACGGAAACAAAGGGGTAATTTCGCGAACCCTGCCAGAGGAAGATATGCCGTTCTTGCCTGATGGTACCCCAGTTGATATTATTTTGAACCCACTTGGCGTTATTTCCCGAATGAACCTGGGCCAGATTCTGGAAACGCATTTGGGTTGGGCGGCCAGCACGCTTAACTACAAAGTCGCAACTCCCGCCTTTTTCGGTACGCCAGTCGATAATATCCACCAAGAGCTAATCAAAGCCGGTTTGCCCGAAGACGGAAAAATCCAGCTTCGCGATGGCCGAAACGGTGAAGAATATGATCAACGTACAACCATTGGAACTAAATACGTCCTGAAACTTATCCACTTAGTCGACGACAAAATGCACGCCCGTTCAACTGGCCCATACTCGATGGTTACCCAGCAGCCACTCGGTGGAAAAGCCCAATTTGGCGGCCAGCGTTTTGGAGAAATGGAGGTCTGGGCACTAGAAGCCTACGGATCGGCTCATACCTTGCAAGAAATGCTTACTATTAAGTCCGACGACGTTATTGGGCGAGCCAAGGCCTATGAGGCAATTATTAAAGGCGACGAAATTCAAAAACCACAAATCCCAGCGTCGTTTGCCGTCTTGGTCCGTGAGCTCCAGAGCCTAGGCTTAAACGTTGAGGTAATTGAGACCGAAGAAAAACTCAAGGAGTTTGAAGCCGGCCGAACCCTGACCGAAGCCCAGACACTCGCGCTCGACCCAGAAATTAGTCCCGAGCCCTCAGTTGAGTTGCCAACGGCAGTTATTAATAAACAAACACAACCGACAGTCAAAAATAAATCTGTCGCTAAGGAGGACGCGTAATGCCAGAGTTAAAGATGTCAACCCGCACCGATAAAGTCGAGTTCAATTTATTGAACTTTGAGGGGCTACGGATTCGCGTTGCAAGTCCAGACGATGTAGAGCGATGGAGCTACGGCGAGGTCTTAAAGCCGGAGACTATCAACTACCGAACCCAGAAACCAGAACGAGATGGCCTGTTCGATGAACGGATTTTTGGGCCAACCAAGGACTGGGAGTGTTACTGTGGAAAATACAAACGAATTCGCTACAAAGGCGTAATTTGCGACAAATGCGGCGTGGAAGTTACTAAAAGCTCGGTTCGCCGAGAACGGATGGGTCATATTGATTTGGCCGTGCCAGTTGCCCACATTTGGTATGTCCGCGGTGTCCCCTATACTATTAGCACTGTTCTCGACATTTCCGTGAGCGACATTGAGCGAGTTGTTTACTTTGCTTCCTTCATTGTTGTTTCTGTTAGAGAAGACCTTAAAGAGCAGGCACTAGCCCAACTGGATGTTGAGTATAAAGCCGCCAAGGAACTGCTTAAGGACTCCCCAGAACGCTTAGAGATTTTGGAGCAAAATTATAAATCCACTAAATCCGATCTCAACTCACTCCAGCCAAAAGCGGTCTTAAGTGAAGGAAAGTTCCACGAGCTATCGATGCGCTTTGGTAATATTGCTAAAGTCGGCATCGGCGCTGAAGCAATTTTAGAGCTGCTGAAGCCTTTCAATCTCGACGATGGAATTGCCGTAGTTAAAAAAGAGCTAGAAGTTGCGCCACCAGCTGCTATTCGCCGTCTCACTAAACGCCTGCGAATGATGACCGATCTTAAGCTGGCCGGCGTTAAGCCGGAGTGGTTTGTAATCAATAAACTACCGGTTCTGCCACCGGACTTGCGCCCGATGGTTCAATTGGACGGCGGACGATTTGCTTCATCGGATTTGAACGATCTTTATCGCCGGGTGATCAACCGTAACAACCGCCTTAAGCGCCTACTTAACCAAGGAGCGCCGGACGTGATTGTTCGCAACGAGAAGCGAATGCTTCAGGAAGCCGTTGATGCCCTAATTGATAACTCAGCTCGCAAAACTCAAACTACGACGATTGGCCGTCAGCCCCGATCACTTTCAGATATGCTTCGCGGTAAACAGGGCCGTTTCCGCCAAAACTTACTTGGTAAACGGGTAGACTACTCCGGACGATCAGTTATCGTTGTTGGTCCCAACCTTAAGCTCGACCAATGTGGTCTGCCAAAAATTATGGCTCTGGAGCTATTTAAACCGTTTGTGATAAGTCGACTGATTAACGACGGCTACGTTCACAACGTCAAAAACGCTGCTCGCTTGATTGAGCGCGGCACACCAGAAGTTTGGGAGATTTTGGAAGATGTTACAAAAGAGTCCTACGTTTTGCTTAATCGTGCCCCAACTTTGCACCGCTTGGGTATCCAAGCATTTCGACCGATCTTAATTGAAGGCAAAGCAATCCAGCTTCACCCGTTAGTCTGTGCCGCCTATAACGCTGACTTCGACGGCGACCAAATGGCTGTCCACGTGCCGCTATCAACAATGGCTCGACACGAAGCCAAGATACTAATGAGTTCGGCCAATAACTTACTCAAACCGTCGTCTGGCGAGCCGTTGGTGGCTCCGCGCTTGGACATTGTTTTTGGGCTTTTCTACTTAACCAACATCAATAAAGGCGTCAAAGGCGAGGGCAAGGCCTTTATGTCTGCTCAAGATGTTGAGCTGGCCTATCAACGCGGTGAATTAAACCCACAGGCCGAGATCGAGTTTCGAATTAACGGCGAGCGAATCAAAACCTCTGTTGGCCGGGTATTAATTAATGAAATTTTCCCGGCGGAATATCCATACGTCAACGACGCGCTTGATACCCGGAAACTCAAAGCGATTATGCGAGAAATCTACAAACTCTTTGGTATTGAAGTGACGGCAAGAGTGGCGGACGCCCTCATGAGCCTTGGGTTTAAATTCGCCGAAAAATCCGGAATGACAATGTCGATCTTTGACATCGACGTGCCCGAAACCAAAAAGAAACTTATTGCTCAAGGCGAAGAAGCGGTTGACGTGATTGCCAAGCGCTATCGCCGAGGCTTAATTTCAGCTGATGAACGGCGCAAGCTCTCGATTGAGAAATGGTCGGATATTCGAAATCAGATGGAGAAAGAAGTTAAAGACTCCTTTAAGGTAAACTCGTCAATCTGGACGATGGTTACTAGCGGTGCTCGCGGTTCTTCTAACCAGCTAGTTCAGCTGGCGGGAATGAAGGGCCTAGTGGTTAACCCATCTGGCTCGATTATCGAAGTGCCAATTACCAGCAACTACAAAGAGGGTCTAACAGTTCTTGAATACTTTATCTCGACCCACGGTTCTCGAAAGGGTAAATCTGATACTTCGCTTAAGACTGCTGACGCTGGTTACTTAACCCGCCGCCTAGTCGATGTATCACAAGATTTGGTTATTACCGTAGAAGACTGTGCTACGCCATTCAGCATTACTGTTATTGAGGCGGAATCGAGTAAATACGGCGAGAGCTACGTTGAGCGGCTAATCGGCCGGGCAACTGCCGAGGCCGTCAAAGACAAAGCCGGTAAAACCGTCATTAAAAAGGGTGAAGAAATTACCGAGGACCATATTGATGCTATTATTGCCGCGCAAGTGACCGAAGTAAAAGTCCGTTCAACGCTCCACTGCCAGGCCAAATGGGGGATCTGCCAGAAATGTTACGGGCGAGATCTTGCCACCGGCAACACCGTTAAAATCGGTACGGCCGTTGGTATTATGGCCGCTCAAGCAATTGGTGAGCCAGGCACTCAGCTAACGATGAAAACCTTCCACATGGGTGGTGTCTCCGGCGGCGATATTACCTCCGGTCTGCCTCGTGTTGAAGAGATTTTCGAAGCTCGCCCACCCCACAACCCGGCAATTCTTTCGGAGATATCCGGAAGAGTTGTTGTCCACGAGGCAAAAGACAAGCAGTACATCGACATCGTCAGCGACGAAATATTGAGCGAAGATTACAAACTGGAGAGCGACTATGTAGCGTCGGTTAAGGAAAAAGATGTCGTTAAAGCCAAGCAAGCAATTGCTACCTCCCCAGAGAAAAAAGCGATTCGTTCAGGTATAACCGGTCGGGTCAGTATTAAAGGTAAAACTATTACCGTTACCTCAACGGAACCGCTCAAAAGCACCTACACTGTTACCGGTGACATAGGGGTACTGGTTAAAAGTGGCGATAAAATCGAAGTTGGCCAGCAACTAACCGAAGGCCACATTGATCCAAACCAATCGCTTGATTTGCTTGGCGTTGAGAAAACCCAGGATTACATCATTCGCGAGGTTCAAAATATCTATGCGTCTCACGGTGCTGGCGTTAATGAAAAACACATTGAAATTATTGCCCGAAGTATGTTCGCGAAAGTCCGCCTGATTGACGGCGGCGATTCATCGCTGTTGCGTGGCCAAGTTGCCAGCCGATTAGATATCGACCGAATGAACGAAGAAATGAAGAAAAAGGGCAAACGAATCGCTACCTATGAGCAGATTGTTCTGGGAATTACCCGAGCGTCGCTCCAAACCGATAGCTTCTTGTCGGCGGCCTCCTTCCAGGAAACCACCCGAGTCTTGATTGAAGCGGCTATTAAGGGAGCAATTGATCCGCTCCGTGGCCTGAAAGAAAACGTTATTATCGGCAAACTAATTCCGGCGGGAACTGGTTTCGATCCGGAGATGATTGGTCGGCCAGTAATTCCAGAAAAACGTCCAGTCGTCATGGCACCGATTGAAGAAGCACCTAAAACCGAGTAGAATTATTGCCGATGCCAACGATTAATCAACTAATCAGAAAACCCCGAAAATCCGTCAAAGCGAAATCAAAATCGCCGGCGTTGCATCGTGGGTTTAATTCTTTGAAAAATCGCCCAACCGAAACAATGAAAGGCCGTCCGTTTATGCGGGGAGTCTGCGTGAAAGTAACAACCATGACACCGAAAAAACCAAACTCGGCTCTGCGAAAAATCGCCCGGGTTCGTTTAACAAGCGGCCAGGAAGTTACAGCCTATATCCCTGGTATCAAGCACAATCTCCAAGAGCACTCATTAGTACTGGTTCGGGGCGGTCGCGTCAAGGACTTGCCGGGCGTTAAATATCACATCGTCCGTGGCGTTTTGAACGCCGAAGGTGTTGAAAACCGTAAGCAGGGGCGATCGAAATATGGGAGTAAGAAAAGCTAATAAAATGAAAAATACGAATATCGAATATCGAATATCGAAACAAATCCAAAGCACTAATCCTAAAAATCAAAACGTTTCGAATTTCGAAATTAGAATTTCGTATTTCCAAACCAGAGGTTTGGTCTGATGCGTGGACGAAGCAAGATGAAAAAACCAGTTTTGGTGCTCGAACTTAAATACAACGATCCGCTGGTCTCTAAATTTATCAATAAAATTATGTGGGATGGCAAGAAGGAAACTGCCCAAAACATTGCCTATGCGGCGCTGGAGAAACTGGCGGCCGAGCTAAAGACCGAGCCAGCACCGTTGCTGCGCGAGGTTATCGAAAAAGCTTCCCCAATTCTGGAAGTCCGCTCTCGCCGAGTTGGTGGCGCTACCTATCAGGTACCGATGGAAGTCAAACCCGGCCGCAAAACCGTTTTGGTGATGCGCTGGTTACTAGAAGCCGCCCGGGGCCAAAAGGGTCGCAATATGACCGATGCTCTCTACGGCGAAATGAAAGATATCCTCCAAGACACCGGTAAAGTGATGAAAAAGCGCGAAGATTTGCACAAAATGGCCGAAGCCAACCGGGCCTTTGCTCACTTTGCGCGGTACTAAATGGATTCTTACGGGAGTACTGGACCTAGTTGGAATTGGAAGCAAACGCTTGCTATTGCACTGATTTCTGCAGTCCTGGCCTATTTTTGGCAGTATCCAAAATTTAATTTTGATTGGAATATATACCTCATAAGGTTTGTGGTCCTTTACACATTTAGTGGGATGTCAGTAGTACTCCACGATATGTACAAAACAGTAAAAAAATAATGGCTAGAGTTTACCCTTTAGATAAAGTTCGCAATATTGGAATCATCGCCCACATCGACGCCGGTAAAACGACCGTTTCCGAGCGAATTTTATATTTTACAGGTAAAACTTACAAAATCGGCGAAGTTCACGAAGGCGCCGCTGTTATGGACTGGATGGAGCAGGAGCAAGAGCGCGGCATTACTATTACCGCCGCCGCGACCACCGCTTTTTGGAAAGATCACAACATTAATATTATCGACACGCCGGGTCACATCGATTTTACGATTGAAGTTCAGCGTTCCCTGCGGGTTTTGGACGGCGCTGTTACCGTTTTTGACGGAGTAGCCGGCGTTGAGGCCCAATCGGAGACGGTTTGGCGCCAAGCCGACAAATATAAAGTTCCCCGAATTTGTTTTGTTAACAAGCTCGACCGAATCGGCGCGGATTTCAAACACGTCGTCAAAACTATCCAGGATCGTCTTGGCGCCAAAACTGCCGTTATCCAACTGCCAATCGGCACCGAAGACCAACTGAAAGGCGTCGTTGACCTGCTTCAAAACAAGGCCGTTATCTGGAGCGACGATATAACCAAGCAGCCAACAATTGAAGATGTCCCGGCCGATATGCTCTCCGACGTTGAAAGTTATCGCAATAAACTTATTGAACAGATCGCCGAAACCGACGAAGCGTTAATGGAAAAGTTCTTTGCCGGCGAAGAACTTGGTGTTGACGAGCTTAAGGCCGCCCTGCGTAAGTCCGTCTTGAACGTCGAAGTTTTCCCAGTTTTGGCCGGATCGGCCCTGAAAAACAAGGGTGTCCATACCCTGCTAGATGCGGTTTTGGATTACTTGCCCTCGCCGCTCGACAAACCGCCCGTTAAGGGAACCGATGTCAAAGACGCCGAGAAAGAGCTTGAGCGCGCCGTCTCCGACGATGAACCGTTTACGGCACTGGCCTTCAAGGTGGCTACCGACCCATACGTTGGCTCGCTAACGTTCTTCCGAGTCTATGCCGGTAAACTGACGGCTGGCTCGTACGTTTTAAACAGCTCCAAAGGCGATAAAGAGCGCGTTGGCCGAATTGTTCGTCTCCACGCCAACTCCCGCGAAGACGTTACCGAAGTCTACGCCGGCGATATCGCCGCCGCCGTTGGCCTAAAAGCCACCACTACCGGCGATACCCTCTGCGCCGAAAACGCCCCGATTATTTTAGAGCGCATTACTGTACCGGAGCCGGTGATAAAGATGTCGATTGAGCCAAAAACCAAAGCCGACCAAGAAAAAATGGGCGCCGCTCTCCAGCGCTTGGCCGCCGAAGACCCAACATTACGCTTGAGCCAAGATGACACCACCAATCAAACCCTAATTGAAGGCATGGGGGAGCTCCATTTGGATATTATCGTCGATCGGATGAAACGGGAATTCAAAGTCGACGCCACTAAAGGGCAACCCCAGGTTGCCTATAAAGAGGCAATTACTAAAGCCGTTAAACAGGAAGGTAAATACATTAAGCAAAGCGGTGGCCGTGGTCAGTACGGTCACGTTTGGATTGAGATTGAGCCAATGGAAACCGGCCAGGGTTTCGAATTTGTTAACAAAATTACCGGTGGTACGATTCCCCGCGAGTTTATCCCATCAGTGGAAAAGGGCGTCAAAGACGTAGTCTCCAAAGGGGTTATCGCGGGATATCCGCTAGTTGATGTCCGAGTGGCACTTTACGACGGCTCGTATCACGACGTTGACTCGAGCGATGTGGCTTTTCAAGTCGCTGGTTCGATGGCAATGCGCGAAGGCGTCAAAAAAGCTGGCGTCGTGATTCTTGAGCCAGTTATGAAAGTGGAAGTGACCACTCCCGACGAGTTCTTTGGTAATGTCGTTGGCGATCTTAATAGCCGCCGTGGGCGAGTAATCGGTACCGAAAATCGCGGTAACGCTAAGATTGTTAATTCGATGGTGCCGCTATCGGAGATGTTTGGCTATATTACTGATTTACGGGGCATGAGCCAGGGGCGATCGGCCTATACGATGGAGTTTGATCACTATGAGCAAGTTCCTCGCAACATTGCTGAAGGTATAATTGGTAAAGTAGCGCCAGTAAAAGTTTCCGAAGAGTAAAAATATATCTCAAGGGCTGTTGACTAGATTACTAATTTACGGGTACAATTACCCAGAAACTTACTGTAATATATATTTGTTACACTAAAATAAAAGGTTAAGTAAAAGGAGTTAAATAATGGCAGACAAATTTGAACGCAACAAGCCCCACGTTAACGTCGGTACAATCGGCCACGTTGACCATGGAAAAACTACCTTGACCGCTGCGATTACCAACGTACTCGCTAAGTCCGGCAAGGCAGAGAAGCGGGCCGTCGATCAGATCGACAACGCCCCCGAAGAAAAACAACGCGGTATTACCATTGCCACCTATCACGTTGAGTATGAGTCCGACAAGCGTCACTACGCCCACGTCGACTGTCCCGGCCACGCCGACTACGTTAAAAACATGATCACTGGCGCCGCCCAGATGGATGCGGCTATTTTGGTCGTTTCCGCACCGGATGGCCCAATGCCCCAGACTCGCGAGCATATTTTACTAGCCAAACAGGTTGGCGTTCCTTACATCGTCGTCTTCTTAAACAAGTGCGACCAAGTTACTGACCCAGAACTTCTGGAGTTAGTCGAGGAAGAAATCCGTGATCTGTTAACCAAGAACGAATACCCAGGCAAAGAGACCCCAATCATTAAGGGATCGGCCCTGAAAGCTTTGGAAGGTGATGCCGATGCTGAGAAATCAATTCTTGAGCTAATTGAAGCCATTGACACCTACGTTCCGGATCCAGTTCGTGAGACCGACAAACCATTCCTTATGCCAGTTGAAGACGTTTTCTCGATCAAAGGACGCGGAACAGTTGTTACCGGCCGAATTGAGCGAGGAACCGTTAAAGTTGGCGAAGAAGTCGAGCTCGTTGGTATTCGCGCAACTCAAAAAACTACCGTTACTGGCGTAGAGATGTTCCGTAAACAGCTAGACTCTGGTCAAGCTGGTGATAACGTTGGCTTGCTAGTGCGTGGTTTAGAGCGCACCGACGTTGAGCGCGGCCAAGTTATGGCCAAGCCCGGTTCCGTTACTCCCCACACCGAATTTGAGTGTGAGGCCTACGTCTTGAAAAAAGAAGAAGGCGGCCGCCACACCCCATTTGCTAAGGGCTACAAACCGCAGTTCTATTTCCGAACAACTGATGTAACTGGCGAAGTTCACCTACCAGAGGGTCAAGAGATGGTCGTCCCCGGTGATACCACAACCTTCAAAGTTGTTCTGATCCAGCCAATTGCCATGGAAGAAAAGCTTCGCTTTGCTATCCGCGAGGGCGGTAAGACAGTTGGCGCCGGCATAGTCACTAAGATTATTAAGTAATCACTAAAAAGGACGCACATTAATGGCAAAATCAGCCGCTCTCGATGCAGCAAAACAATCAATCCGGATTAAGCTTAAGGCTTACGACTATCGGGTAATCGATCGTTCTGCTAAGAAAATCATCGAGGCGGCTGAGCGCACGGGCGCCATTATTGCTGGTCCGATTCCACTGCCAACCGAGAAATCGCTGGTGACAGTCAACCGTTCAACGTTCGTCCACAAGGACGCTCGTGAGCAGTTCGAGATCCGAATTCACAAGCGAATTATTGATGTTTTAGACCCGACTCCTAAGACCTTAGACGCACTAATGAACCTTGATTTGCCCGCGGGAGTAGATATAGAGATAAAGACGTAATACTTAACTGATAGTAACTCGCAAAAACCCGCCCGTAACTCCGGCGGGGTTTTGCTAAAAGGGGATATTGACTGCCGTAGAAAGAGGGTACAATAAATGCATGAAAACAAATATCTTGCTCGCAGCGTTGGTGCTAGTAGCTTTAGCGGTCGGTAGCTGGGTTGGCTACGACATTGGTTTTGAGAAATCAAAGAAAAACGGAGCAACCGTTCTGGCTGTTAGCGATTTTGACGACTGCGTTGGGCAGACAGGGACAGTAGCCGAAAGTTATCCGGCCCAATGTAGTATTGGCGGTAAAACTTTTACCCAAGATATCGGCAATGAACTGGAAAAGGCCGATTTAATCAAAATCGATTCTCCCCGTCCAAACGCCGTGATTACCAGCCCCTTAACCATCAAAGGCCAAGCCCGCGGCACATGGTTCTTTGAGGCCAGCTTCCCGGTTCATCTTTACGATGCCAATGACAAACAGATTGCCGTTAAGCCAGCAATGACCAGCGAGAATTGGATGAGCGAAGATTTTGTAAGCTATGAGGTAGTGCTAACTTTCAAAAAGCCAACTACCAAAACCGGCTATTTACTACTCAAGAACGATAATCCCTCTGGATTGCCAGAGAACGACGACTTCCTAAAAGTACCAGTTAAGTTTTAAAAGCACCCAAGAGGGGTGCTTTTATGAGTAGCGGGCAAGCACGGCACAGATTGACGCGGCCAAAATGGTCAACAGGAACAGGGTTCCAAAGTATCTACTGGAGTTTCTGTTGTGGCTGCCCCGCATTTTGATATTTTCCCAGCAAAATGCGAAGAATATTGCGAGTATTGCGAAGAAGACGGCAAGGATCGTAGCGACAAATTTCATTTTCACCTACAAAACAGAGTTATTGTACAAAATAAGCAAACAATATTAAAGACTAAAGCCAATATTTTTGGTAAAGATGTGGTATGGAAACGGCAATTTTTGGCGGTGGATGCTTTTGGTGCACAGAGGCGGTTTTCAAGATGCTTAAAGGTGTTGAGCAAGTTGAGCCGGGCTACGCTGGCGGAACAACAATCAATCCCAATTATCAAAATATTGGCGATCATGCTGAGGTAATTAAGATTGAATTTAACCCAGCGATTATTAAATATGTTGATTTACTGACGGTTTTCTTTGCCAGCCATGACCCGACTACTGTCGACCGACAGGGCGCTGATGTTGGGACGCAATACCGCTCGGTTATTTTATCGACCACCCCCGCCCAAAAGAACGAAGCAGAGGGGTTTATCGAAGAGCTAAACAAATCTTCAGAGTTTGGAGAGCCAATCGTCACAGCTGTCGAACCGTTGGAGCAGTATTACCCGGCCGAGGACTACCACCAAAATTACTTTGAGCGGAATCAAAACGCCCCGTATTGCCAGGTGGTAATTAATCCCAAGCTAAAAAAGGTCAAAGAGAAATTTGCGGCGCTTTTGAACGAAACACCGTAGTTTTGTGATAGTATTGCCCCGAACGACTGCCGGTCAGTCGCGCACCTGGAGAGATATGGATACTGGTGTCAACAACTACAACGTTAATAGTTGCATTCTCAGGCAATTGGTTATGGTTGTCCCACACAAGGAAGGGACCCGGAAACCGCTAAAGCCGCTGGTACTCGGCGAATTACCGGATGCTGTCGTTGAGTGTTTTCTACGGAGGGCAGGAGACGAACCGGTTAGTATGTCCAGCGAGGAATTCGTTGGTTGCCAGACTTACGCTCGGCGGTGAAAAACAACAATGGCTCCGCAATAGCGGGGCCAGATTCTTGACATTTACTCTGTTATATGCTATGATTTTCTTAGATCTGGCACATGAGGCCATTCCCGTACTGCCGTGGTTGCGCGGATAAACAGGGCGGGAAAAAGATCCTCCGGGGCTCATTGCCCCGGTTTTTATTTTGTGAGGTCTTTGAGTGCTACACCACACAATATTTCGTCCAACTTTCTTGACTTCTACCCTGATTCATTAGATAATATCTAAGCATATTCAACCTGTTAGGCGGTTGAGTGTTTCAATTTTCTCAATATGAATTGTTTATCAAACTAAATGAAATTACTTTTAGGCCATAAAATTGGTATGACCCAGATTTGGGACAATAACGGCAAGCTAATCGCGGCGACTGTTATTAAAGCCGAGCCAAATGTGGTTATTAAAGAAAAAGACCAAACTAAGTTAGCCGTTGCGGTTGATGGGAAAACCAACAAAGCCCAAGGCTATTTAGCCAAGAAGCTCGGAACCAAACTTGGTGTTTGGATTAAATCCGCCCAGGGAATCGAGAGTGATTCGGGGACTGTCGATGTTGGCCAATTTAGTGTTGGTGATAACGTCTCAATTACCGGTACCACCAAAGGCAAGGGTTTTGCAGGAACAATTAAACGACACAACTTCCATCGTGGCCCGATGACTCACGGCTCACACAATATTCGCCAGCCCGGCTCGATTGGTGCCCAGCGCCCCCAGCGTGTTCCGAAAGGCCAAAAAATGCCCGGTCATATGGGTAATGTTCAGTTTACCGCTCGGGGAAACAAGGTAATAATAGTTGATCAAGAAGACAACTTGCTAATAGTTGCTGGCGCTGTGCCCGGACCAAATCGTGGGAAAGTCATTATTAAAGGAACCTAATGGCTAAGGTAAACACGGCACTCATTAAGCAAGCCCTCTTAAGCCTCCAGGCCAACAGCCGCCAGGCAACTTCCCACGTTAAAAACCGGGCCGAAGTTTCCGGTGGCGGACGCAAACCCTGGCGACAAAAAGGGACTGGCCGGGCCCGTGCCGGATCAAACCGCTCACCGCTATGGGCCGGCGGTGGTATTACCTTTGGACCGGATAAAAATCGTCATTTTAAACAGCATTTGCCAAAGAAAATGGCTCGCAAAGCCCTGATTGAGCTCCTAAATTACCTAAAAGACGAGAAGCGCCTAATAATTGTTAAAACACTTTCGCTCAACGAGGCCAAGACCAAATCGGCACAAAAACTTCTTTCAGACAACGGCGTCACGGGGAAAAAAGTCACGTTAGTAACAGAAAAAATTGAGCCAGAGTTAGTCTTGGCTACCCGCAATCTTCGGGGCATCAAAACTGTCACTGTTATCGATCTGTCTATTCTTGATGTTAATGCCGGTGTTACCCTTGTCGACGAAGGATCGGCTAAATCCCTTGGGTTAGTAAAAACCGAAACAGTCAAAAAGACCTCTGCCAAAAAACCGGTCGAAACAACCGAGGAGGGTAAATTACAATGAAAAGTATTATTGCCCCAGTAATGACGGAAAAATCAGTTATCGCCATCGATAGCGGTCTCTATGTTTTTTCAATCGACCAAACGGCAACCAAAAACTCCATTGCTGATGTACTAAAGAAACTTTACGACGTTAAGGCCATTTCGGTTAGAATTGTTAATTTGCCAGCCAAAAAAGTTAATTTTAAGCGCAAACCTGGTGTACGAGCGGCTCGCCGCAAGGCCTATGTCCAGTTAGCACCAAAACAGCATATTCCCGGATTCGAGCTGCCTAAAGATAAGGATAAAGACAAAGACAAGGATAAGAAATGATTATGACAAACTCTAAACACCAAATTCTCCCTCGACTCCGCTCGGGACAAGTAAACTCTAATAAAATTCAAAATCTAAATCTTCAAATCCCAATTAGGATTTCGAATTTCGAGTTTAGAGTTTTCCTCACCGGAGGTGCGGTGTGATGCCTCGCTCAATTAAACCAACTACCCCAGCAGTCCGCCATATGACATACGGCGATTTCGAGACCCTCACCAAGAAACGACCAGAAAAGTCGTTAACATTTCGACTGAAAAAACACGGCGGCCGAGACAATACTGGTCAGATCTCTGTTCGACATCAGGGCGGCGGTGCCAAACGGCTTTTTCGGATAATTGATTTCAAATTTCTGCCATTTGAAGGTGCTGCCAAAGTTACTGCCGTTGAATACGACCCTAACCGTAGTGCCTTCATTGCTCTGATTGAGATGCCCGACAGTACCAAGCGATATATCTTAGCGCCAGACGGCATTAAAATCGGTGACTTGGTTACTAGTGGCAAAACGAAGAAGTTTACTGTTGGTTCGCGCTTAAAATTGGCGGATATCCCGGTTGGGTATGAGGTTTACAACGTCGAGTTAAATCCTGGCCAAGGGGGTAAGATGATCCGCACTGCTGGTTCGTCAGCCACAATCACCGCCAAAGACGGTAAATACGTTTTTCTCAAGCTCGCTTCTTCGGAAATCCGCAAAGTCCTGGTAGAATGTATGGCGTCGATCGGTAAGGTTTCTAACCCAACCCACAACCGTATTCGTATCGCCAGAGCTGGCCGATCTCGCCACATGGGCATCCGTCCGACCGTCCGCGGTAAGGCAATGAACCCGAACTCTCACCCCCATGGTGGCGGTGAAGGTGTTAACCCGATCGGAATGAAACATCCCAAAACCCCTTGGGGTAAGCCAGCGCTCGGGTACCGTACCCGCCGCAACAAACGGACCACCAAATATATTATTAGTCGGAGAAAGAAAAAGTAATGTCACGTTCAGTTAAAAAAGGTCCATTCGTGGACGAAAAGCTACTAAAAAAAATCAAAGATATGCCGGCTGGGTCGCGGACAGTGATTAAAACGTGGTCACGTTCGTCAACGATTTTCCCCGAGATGGTTGGACACACTATCGCTATCCATAACGGCAAAAGCCACATCCCGGTATTAATTGTCGAAGAAATGGTCGGCCATAAGCTGGGTGAGTTCTCTCCGACTCGCAAATTCCGTGTCCACGGCGGTCGGATGGCCAAAGAAGAAGCCACCACCACTGCCCCAGCTGTTGCCCCAACTAAGGAGAATAAATAATGGCCGTTACAGTGAAATTAAAATTTGTTAGACACTCCGCCCGAAAGCTGACTCCAGTTGCTCGAATTTTTCGAGGAAAAAATCTAGAGAGAGCAATTGAAGAAACTTCGCTGATGCCTCAGCAGTCCGCTTATTACATTAATAAAGCTCTGAAAATGGCTAAGGCCGCTGCCACCGCTAAGGAATTTAAAGCCGAAGATCTAGTCGTTACCAGTGTCTCTTCTGTCACTGGGCCAAAAATTAAACGGGTTCGTCCCAATGCCCGTGGTCGCACCAATGCTTACCTAAAGCACCTCGCCCATATTATTGTGACAGTTGATAATACACCTCCGGCTAAATCAAAGCGCGCCAAGAGCGACAAAAAGGATAAGGAGTAAAAAATGGGACAAAAGATTAACCCAATCAGCAACCGGATCTCCATCAACCCAAATTGGCAGAGTAAGTGGTTTGCCCGAGGAAACTACAAGAAATACTTAGTAGACGATTTTAAGATCCGCGACTTTATTAAAGAAAAACTCGCCAATGCGGGCCTGCGCCGAGTGGAGATTATCCGTTCCCGTGACCGATTAACTATCCAAGTGGTTACCAGCAAGCCTGGTTTGGTTATTGGCCGCGGTGGACAGGGGATTAACACTCTCAAAGACGAAGTTCAATCCAAATTTTATCCCGCCAAACAACCAATTGTCCGACTGGATATTGTCGAAGATCGCCAGCCAGACCTTTCAGCAACGCTAGTTGGCCAGAATATTGGTAATCAGATTGAACGACGGATCCCTTACCGACGAGCCTGTAAACAAGCGATTGAGCGATCAATGGCTAGCGGCGCCAAAGGGATAAAAATAATTGTTTCTGGTCGTCTTAATGGAGCAGAAATTGCCCGAACAGAGAAATTCCAGGACGGCTCAATCCCCCTGTCGCGTTTTGAATTTGATATCGACTACGATATCTACCATGCCCAAACAACCTACGGGGTAACTGGCGTTAAAGTTTGGCTCAACCGTGGCAAGTTCGAGGACAAGGAAGAGGCCTAAATGTTGTTACCGCGAAAACTTAAGCACCGGAAGTCGTTTAAGGGCAGCTACGCTGGCCCGGCAACTCGGGGAACAAATATTGATTTCGGTGACTATGGCCTTAAAGCCCTCGACCGAGCTTGGTTGAGTTCACGACAGATCGAGGCCTCCCGCCGGGCAATGACTCGTTATATTAAGCGCGGCGGAAAAATCTGGATCAGGGTGTTTCCTCATAAACCAGTTACCTCTAAACCATTGGAAGTTGGCATGGGCGGTGGAAAAGGTGCTCTTAGTCATTTTGTAGCCGTTATTAAACCCGGAACGATTGTTTTTGAAATGTCTGGGGTTGACGAAGAAACGGCCAGAGAAGCAATGCGTCTAGCCGCCAACAAGTTGCCGGTAAAAACTAAATTTATCCGTGGGGAGGATCGACGATGAAGATACGGGAGCAACTAGCACAGCTACGCCGCTTAACAGATAAGCAGTTATCTGATAAAATCGTTGAGAACCAAAAAAAGCTGGTTATTAAAAGGCAAGAAAAATTACTCGGCAAAGTTAAAAATACCGCCGAGCTTAACTCTTTGCGAAAAATGACCGCTAGAATGAAAACAATTCTGGACGAAAAGGTTAGCGCCCAGCTGGTAAAAGATGATTCAAATGGATAAATCCCAAATTAAAAAAACCCAAATTGGCACCGTTATCTCCGATAAAATGACTAATACCGCTGTTATTGAGGTGGAGGTTTGGAAAATACACCGAGTAATTAAAAAGCGTTATAAACGTCACAATCGTTTTATGGCCGAAAACCCGGATAATGCCTTCAAAACCGGTGATATTGTTAAAATTGTTGAGAGTCGGCCGTTAAGTAAAAACAAGCGCTGGACAATTGTTGGCAAGGCCAAAAAAGAGGAGCTGGCATGATCCAACTAATGTCTCGGGTTAAGGTGGCCGACAACTCCGGCGCCAAATGGTTAGGAGTAATTAAAGTTATTCAACAGGGTACTCACGATGCTGCCCAACTTGGCGACGTCGTTGTTGCGTCTGTAAAATCAGCCATACCCCGCGGTAACGTTAAGGCAAAAGAAGTGGTTAAGGCGCTAATTGTCCGACAAACTAAACCTTATCGGCGTAAAGACGGCTCAACCATCCGCTTCGACGATAACGCCGTGGTAATTATTAACGACGACGGCACTCCCCGCGGAACCCGGATTTTTGGACCAATTGCCCGAGAAATTCGCGACCGAGGATACTCAAAGATTGTCTCTCTGGCACCGGAGGTTTTATGAGCAAGAGACAGGCTACTAGCATTAAGTATCAAAAATCGAAGATTCTCAAGGGCGACAAAGTGTTGGTTATTGCTGGCAAAGACCGCCATAAAACAGGCACGGTTGAAAGGGTAATCCCCAAAAATAACCGCGTTGTAGTGACCGGAATTAATATCGTCAAAAAACACTTAAAACGCTCAACTAATAACCCCCAGGGCGGAATTATCGACAAAACCTTATCGATTGATATCTCAAACGTCATGATTATCGATGCCAAATCTGGTAAGCCGTCACGGGTTGGCTACAGCAATATGGCCGGCTCACAGAAACAACGGATCGCCAAGCGTAGCGGCGAGGCAATCAAGAAGGAGAGTAAATAATGTCATTGATAAACGTTAAAGAGGCCTACGGGGCTAAATTAAACGACCTTAAAACTGGTTTGGGAATAGCCAATCCGATGGCTTTACCAAAAATCAGCAAGGTCTCAATCAACGTTGGCTTGGGGCAACATCGCCAGGATAAAGATATGGTTAAATACATCGCCGATTCGTTACGGTCCATCGCCGGCCAAGCAGCTGTTCCAACTACCGCCAAAAAGGCAATTGCCGGTTTCAAGATCCGCCAAGGTGATGTCGTTGGCTACCGCGTTACTTTGCGCGGCCAAAAAATGACCGATTTTATTAATCGCTTGCTCAATATATCTTTGCCAAGAATTCGTGAGTTCAAAGGTATCGACGTTAAGAAACTCGATAAGCAGGGCAACCTGACCATCGGTCTGCGCGATCAAATTCCATTTGCCGAGCTCGGTAATGATGCCATCGATAAACAGTTTGGCTTAACTATTACCTTTACGATTAAAAATTCCGATCAAAACAAGAGTGCGGTCCTACTCAAGACGCTTGGCTTTCCGATGAAAACCGAGTAAAATTTAATCTGTTACGATGGCAAGCAAACGATACATGACCGGCAAAAAACCAAAGTTCTCAACTCGCGAGGTGAATCGCTGTGCCCTCTGTGGCCGTAGCCGAGGATACCTGCGCAAATTTGGAGTTTGCCGAATCTGTTTTCGTGAGCGCGCCTCTAAGGGCGAGATCCCCGGTATTAGAAAGGCGTCTTGGTAATGTACAACGATACCGTCTCGGACTTTTTAACGAGAATCCGCAATGCTTTTATGGCTCAAAAAAAAGTCGCCCGGGTTCGCCATAGTAAGATGGTCGAAGACATTGCCAATATCCTAAAAAAAGAAGGATTCATTAGCTCATTTACTAAAGATGGCTACAACTTAGACGTTGAGCTTGATCTTAACGTGCCGCTAAACCATATTAAACGTCTGAGCAAGCCCGGTATCCGCCGGTATGTTAAGTACAGTGCAATTCCTCGCCCGCGCAGTGGCTTTGGAATGGTTATTATCTCCACCCCTAAAGGTGTGCTGACTGGCCACCAAGCCAAAAAACAAAAAGTCGGTGGCGAACTAATTTGTGAGCTCTGGTAATGTCGCGCATCAACGTCAGCAATAAATACATTTTGGCCGACATTGTCCGCGACAGCGTCAACAGTAAGGAGAGGGTATAAGAATGTCGCGGATTGGAATTCGCCCAGTTGAGGTTGCAAACGGTGTTCAGATTGAGATTAAGCATACCGAGGCAATTGTCCGTGGTGCCAACGGTGAACAAACCGTTCAGATTCCCCGCGGGATTAAGGTTGCTCAGAAAGACAATACTCTGGTTGTTGAAAGAACCGGTAATTCAAAAACTCACCGCGCTCTTCACGGCACCGTCCGCGCCTTACTTAACAACGCGGTCGTTGGCGTATCGAGCAATTTTGAGAAAAAGCTGGAGTTAATCGGGATCGGATATCGAGCCAGCATTGAAGGCACTACCCTAACTCTTTTAGTTGGTTTCACCCACCCGGTTAAGATGGAGCTGCCTACGGGTGTCAAAGCAAGAGTTGAGAAGAACGTTATTACGGTAACTGGCCCGGACAAACAGGTGGTGGGGCAGTTCTGTGCCAACGTTCGCGCTGTTCGCAAACCCGAGCCATACAAGGGCAAAGGAATCCGCTATCAAGGCGAACATGTCCGAATGAAACAAGGAAAAGCGATGAAAGCCGGGGCGGCTTAAGATGTCACGACAACGAATTCACGCAAAATTACGTAAAGTTGTATCGGGTACGGCTGTCCGGCCACGACTGGCAGTTTATCGCAGTTTGAACAATCTCTCTGCCCAGTTAATCGACGATACTACCGGTAAGACTCTAGCGGCGGCCAACTCTCTTAAAGATCGAGCCTCCCTAATAAAAAAGGCCGAAAAAGTCGGTAAGGAAATAGCTGATAAAGCCAAAGGACTAAAAATTAAATCGGCCGTTTACGATCGAGGTGGGTTTGCCTATAAGGGGGCAGTCAAGCTATTATGTGAAGCCGCTCGAGAAGGCGGATTAACTATTTAAGATGAAAAATACTGATACCAATACGACAGAAACAATTGTTGATAACCGTCCAGAGATTGAGGATCGGGTTGTGGCGATCGACCGGATTTCTCGAACCGTCAAAGGTGGCCGGCGGATTCGTTTCCGAGCGCTGGTAGTTATCGGTAACCGGGCCGGACGGGTTGGCGTTGGTGTTGCCAAATCAACTGACGTTCAGGGAGCAATTGCCAAAGCTAAAGCCAAAGCCCAAAAGACGATGATCGATGTCGCAATCGTTAAAGACAGCATCGCCCACGAGATTACCTATACCTATGGGACAACTAAGGTCCTCTTAAAGCCCGCTCCCGCTGGACACTCAATTATTGCCGGTGGACCGGTTCGCGCTGTTGTTGAGCTCTCGGGAATAAAAAACATTGTCAGCAAATCAATTGGTAGCAGCAATACCGTCAACAGTGCGATGGCTACCTATCATGCCCTGTCTAATCTCGAAGCCAAACCGGTTCACCGAGGAGTTAGATAATGAGTATTACTAACCTTTTTAAAGATACCCAACATAAGCGCGCCAAACGACGGGGTCGTGGTCCTGGCAGCACGCTCGGCAAAACCGCTGGTCGTGGCACTAAAGGGCAGAAGGCCCGTTCGGGAAGTGGCCGGAAAGTTAAGGCCTGGTTCGAAGGTGGCCAAACTCCAATCCATCGCCGGATGGCTAAACTGCGTGGTTTCAACCGCGTGGTAGTCCCAACAGTCGAGGTATCGACATCGGTGATTAACCACTTCTATAGCGATGGTGAAGTCGTCTCTCCAACAACCCTCTTTGATAAAGGAATAATCCGCCGCTCTAAAACTACCAACCCAATTAAAGTTATTACTGGTGCCGCTCTTAAACCGAAAGTTACCTTTGAAGGCGTCGGCCTAACCAAAAGACTCCAAAGCAAGTTATGAAGGATACATTGCTCCAGCTTTGGCGAAGCAAGGACCTGCGAGCAAAAATCCTCTTCACTCTCGGAATATTGGTACTTGTAAGGTTTATTGCTCACGTACCGCTTCCTGAGATCGACCGAACGCAGCTTGCCAATTTTCTCGCTCAATCGGAAAACCAAGTCTTTGGATTTTTAAGTCTTTTTACCGGCGGATCACTAACAAGGTTATCAATTGACCTTCTCGGCGTTGGCCCGTATATCACCGCCTCAATTATTGTACAGCTTCTCACTAAAGCGATTCCCGCATGGGACGAGATCAGCAAAGAGGGAAATATTGGCCGGGAAAAACTTAATCAATACACTCGTTACCTAACGGTTCCGCTAGCATTAATCCAGGGCTACGCCATGATTGTTTTACTAAAAAGCCAAAATGTTTTAACGCTTGTTACCACCGATGACGTCATCAAGATACTAGTAACGGTGACAGCCGTTAGTATATTAGTAATGTGGCTGGGTGAGCTGATCTCCGAAAAGGGCATCGGCAACGGTATTTCGCTGATTATTGCTCTGGGGATTGTTGCGGGCCTACCCCAACAGTTGGCCAATACCGCCAGCGTTGTGGAGTCCGGCAACATTATCCCGGTTGTGATATTCATTGCCTTAGCCCTGTTGGTAATTGCCGTAATTATCTTAGTCACGGAAGCCGAACGGAAAATACCGATTACCCACACCCGGCGGGCAATGGGGGCGGGAACGGCAGTTGATAGCTACTTGCCTTTGCGCTTGAACAGCGCCGGGGTTATTCCGATTATTTTTGCCTTGAGCTTTCTAACGTTCCCCCAGGTAATTGCCCGGTTTCTCGAAACTGCTCAGTCGCAGACAATTATCAATATTGCGAACGCCATTACCAGCTTTACCACCAATAATCTCTACTATGGTTTTTCCTACTTCTTACTGGTCTTTGCCTTTACGTTTTTCTATACCTATATCGTCTTTCAGCCCGATCAAGTCTCAGAAAATCTTCAAAAACAAGGAAGCTTTATTCCAGGCGTCCGACCGGGGCGAGAAACTGTCAGCTTCTTAAGATTTACTATTAGCCGGATAACTCTAATTGGTGCCACCTTTTTGGGATTGATTGCCGTATTGCCGATTATTCTTGAAAACACCTTCCAGCTCCAAACGCTAGTAATCGGCGGTACGAGCATCTTAATTGTCGTCTCGGTTGTTATCGAAACTAGTCGGCAAGTCGGTAGCCAGTTGCTGATGCGCAAATATGAAACTGCCGGTTGATGATTGCCGGCAAAGTCACTAAATTTAGAGTATATGACTGCTCCGATCAACATCCCGCTTAATATTGCTGTTGGGGTGATTGTAGTTTTTGGCTTTTTAACTGGCTCAACGCTCTATTTCTATAATCAGTCGCGCCCGACTAGCGAACAACAGCAACAAAACTCCCAACAGTTTTCTGGTGAAATCCCCGGGGCCAAAAATACTACCCAGCCAGATAAGGTAGACAAACTAACTAAACCGGCCGATCCGAAGGGTCGAGTCACTTATCCGGCCAACGTTTACACAGTAGGCAGGGGCGAAACGCTCTTTGGAATCGGCGTCAAAGTTGGTATTGATTGGCAATTGATTGTTATGGCCAATGGTCTGGAGAATGAGAACGTTGTTCAAACTGGCAAGCAGTTGGTTATCCCCAAACTCAGCACGGAAACTGATTATTACCGAGTTCACTTTACGCTTAGCGATGAGTTGGCATCCGAAAAAAATCGCGAGCTGCGCGATCAGGCCCAAAGCGATTTCTACGATCCAATCAAAGTCGCCCAGTTATTCGGCCAACCATACTTTGGTATAGCCGAGACCGACGGATTTACCCTATTAGAGCAAGATACCAGCCAAGGAACCGCCTTAGTTCAGGCCAAATCCGCCGATCAAACCAACGTTGTCGGTTTGTTTCAGCCCAAGCAAAAGGGCGATCGAGGGTTTTGGGCGATTCTCTATATTGAGAGCCATGAATAAAACGCCGGTTTATTTGGTTTTTGGTTCCCAGGGATCTGGTAAAAGTACCCAGGCCGAATATTTGGCCGATTACCTAAAATTACCGTTCTTTGATTCTGGCAAAGAGCTTCGGGCGACCGTCGATAGCCAAGGCGCCAATTGGCAGGAAATTCAGAAAATCATGCGCAGCGGTACGTTAGTTCCTAACAGCTATCTGCGAACAATGTTTGATAGCTTTTTGAACGATCACGATACTTCCAAGGGGTTAGTAATTGATGGTTTCCCCCGAACAATGACCCAAGCGGAGCTCTTAAAAGAGCTTTCGGCCGAAAATAACTGGCAAATAATCTCATTTTTTGTCGAAATTTCTGATACGACTGCCAAAAATCGCCTAGCTGGCCGTCAGGTTGTTATTAATGGTCAGAAAACAGTTAGAGAAGACGATCAGCCAGCAATTGTCGAAACCCGGCTCAAGCTATTTAAGCGGGAGACAATGCCGGTAATTTATTGGTTAAAATCCAACTTTACTGTTTTCATTATTGACGGCGAACCATCACGTCAGGAAGTTTTTACCAATATTAAGAAGGTGATCGATGGAAAATAAGCTCGACTGTCTCAAAAAAGCCGGAAATATTGCCCAAAAAGCCCACGCGGCAGCAAAATCGTTAATTGCGCCGGGCGTTAACGTCGAGGACATTGAGCAGGCAGTTAAAAAAGTGATTGTTGACGCTCAGATGCGTCCAGCTTTTCTGGGCTACAAAGGCTATCCAGCCGCAACTTGCATCTCGGTTAACGAGGAGGTAGTTCATGGGATACCGAGCGGACGAATTCTAGAAGAAGGCGACGTTGTATCAGTTGATCTTGGTGTTGAGTACGGTGGGTATATAGTTGATACCGCCAGAACCCACCCGGTTGGTAAGGTAACAGTACCCGTTCAAAAACTTCTGGAAGTTACCAAGGAAGCACTCGCCAAGGCAATAACTAAGGCGAAAATTGGCAACAAAACTGGTGACATCGGCGATATTGTCCAACGAACGGTCGAAGGAGCAGGTTTTCAAATTGTTCGTGATCTAACTGGCCACGGCGTCGGTAAAACCCTCCAAGAACCGCCCTCAATACCTAATTTTGGCAAGCCAGGTAGTGGAGCTATCTTAAAAGAGGGGATGGTCTTAGCGATCGAACCAATTACCACCCTTGAGCCAACTACTATCGCCGTTAAGGCTGATGGCTGGACAATTGTGACGATGACAGGGACCGTCTCGGCCCATTATGAAGACACCGTTATTATCACCCAAAACGGCCCAGTCGTCTTGACGTGACAGGGTTAATCCAGGTATAATTTTCTCCAGATGTCGGAAAAAGAAGGTGTTATTGAGCTGGACGGTCTCGTTGACGAGGCTCTGCCCAATACCCAGTTTCGCATCGTTTTAGACAATGAGCAGGTAATCACCGGCTATGTCTCGGGCAAGATTAGACGCAACCGTATCAAAATATTGCCCGGCGACAGAGTAACGGTTGAGCTTAGCCCCTATGATTTAACTAAAGGGAGAATCACTAGAAGACTGACATGAAAGTACACGTTGGCCTTAAACCACGCTGCCAAAAATGCAAAATTATCCGCCGCAAGGGGGTACTTCGAGTAATTTGTGAAAATCCCCGACACAAACAGCGACAAGGTTAAAAAGAATTATGAATTACGATTTAAGAATTATGATTATGGACAACACTGATTTTTCTGCCCATAATTCAATATTCATAATTCAGAATTCTGCTGTTTCCGGAGGAAACAGCTGATGCCTCGAATCGCCGGAGTAAATATTCCTGATCACAAGCGTATCGAGATTGGCTTGACCTATGTTTTCGGCGTCGGTCCAAGCAACGTTAAGGTTATTTTGAAAAAAGTGGGAATCTCCGACAACCCCAAGTTCTCTGAATTAACCCAAAAGCAAGTTGACGACATGCGTAATATTGTCGAGAAAGAGATGATTGTTGAGGGCGATTTAAAGCAGACAATTAGCCAAAATATTCGTCGTCTTAAAGAAATTAATAGCTATCGCGGTAACCGCCACACTCGCAATCTGCCGGTTCGAGGCCAGCGCACAAAAACTAACGCCCGAACCAAAAAAGGGAAGAAAGTAACTGTCGGCAGTGGACGCAAGAAATCCGACGCTAAAACCTAATCATTACAATGGCTGACAAAAACACCACCAGTAAAGTTGCAACCAACAAGCGTAAAAAAGTAATCCAACCAGTTAGCGATGTCCGTATTACCGTTAACTCGTCATTTAATAACACGATGGTCAGTGGTAGTGACTACCATAACGGCAATGTCTTGGCCTGGGCATCCTGCGGATCGGTTGGTTTCAAAGGTACCAAGAAAGGCACGCCGTACGCCGCCACTACTGCGATGAAAGAAATGCTCAACAAATTAATGGAGTACAAGCCGGAGAACGCCTTTGTTTTTGTTTCCGGTGCTGGCAACGGCCGCGATGCCGCTCTGCGAGCACTCTCGGGGACGGGGATTAAGATTGTTAAAATTAAAGACGTTACACCGCTACCGCACAACGGCAGCCGTCCCAAGAAAGCTAGGAGAGTTTGATGAAAGGCCCCCAGCAGAAAGCTAGACAGCGCAAAATCACCGAATACGGTCAGCAGTTAATCGAGAAGCAAAAGACTAAGCGAGCCTACGGTATGCGGGAAAAGCAGTTCCGAGGTTACTTTGCCAAGGCCGCTAAATTCCGTGGGACAACTGGCGAAGTATTGCTACAGACATTGGAGCGTCGTCTGGACAACGCCCTGTTTCGCTCGGGGTTTGCTAAGACTCGTCAACAGGCTCGCCAACTAGTTAGCCACCGGCACATACTGCTCAACGGCTCACGGGTGAGCATCCCATCGATTCTCGTTAAAGAAAAAGACGTGATTGAGCCGTATAAAAATACTACCCTTGAGTTTCACCCTGAAACGGCCGAGGTTGACTGGCTAAAAGTCGACAAAAAATCCGGAAAAATTACCGTCAAGCGCCTACCCGAAGGGACTGATTTGCCAATCGAATTCGATACGCAAAAGATAATTGAATTTTACTCACGATAATGACTAAAATTCACTATTCTCACGCAAGGGTTCGAATAGTAGAGTT
>JBBDZM010000004.1:0-6269 GCA_040900165.1 Patescibacteria group bacterium
TGTTCAGGCGGCTTTCATTCTCCGCCGCTTCTTTCTCTTGCCGGTTGTCGGCTTGGAGTTTTGAAGCTGTCCGCACTTGGTTACCGTTTTCTCGCCGAATCGTTTGATGGCGAAGAAGACGGTGTGTTGGTGCCGGCATAAATGATTTGCACCGGAGGCGAAGATGTGGCCGTTTGGCCCGTCTGGGGTTGCAAGCTTCTCTACCTTGTAATTGAGTCCCATTAGGGCACCAATCAAGTCGGGGAACGTCCTTCCTTGGAGAAATCGTAAGGCAACATCCAATGCCTCCTCGTGGCAGGTACAGTTGTCTCTCATGTCAATCACCACTCTTGCGAAGTGCGAATTGTGTAAGGCAATTCTAGAGTGATTCTGTGGAAAAGTCAAGAACGGCGCTACCAACAGCGGACTATCGCGGAAGCACTGGCGCTGGCCCAGCCGTCGCCAGCCGAGGCACTGGCGGAAGCCGAAGCACTACAGCCGTGAAAGGTTTCGACAGTGGATACAACAACACTAGTTTTGGCTGATTGTTTCTTGCTGGCAGGAGAGCTGGTGTTCGCGCCTGGCGGTGAAGGAGGTTGGGGTGGTGGCGTTGCTAATCGGATAATTGGCAACTGTTTTCCAGAGAGTGCCAAAACGGCGTAGCTAGTAGCAAGATAAGATTTCTGTCCGGCAAAAAGATAGCTGCCGTCGCTTTGGCGGTTGGCTATCAGGTAGTTTTCGGTTGCGGCATTGTTTTGATCAACGGCACGCAAGCCCAGCGCCGTCCAAGCCGTTGAAGGCACGTTTGAAGGTTGGCCTGGCCGAAAACCGAACCCGCCGTCGTTGTTTTGGGCTAACAGCAAATAGTTTGTGGCGGCGCTTATTTGCGCAGCATAGCCGGTACTTAATCGCAGCGCCCACAAGGCCGCTGCCGTCATATCGACATCGCCGTCGCCTTCAAGCGAGAAACCAAAGCTGCCGTTGGAGCGCTGGGAGCTGACAATGAAGGCAAAAACTTGCTGGTGGGTGTCTAGCCACGGCCTGTTTGCCCCGGCCAAAGCTAGTACGCCAAAGATATCGTCGTTGACCAAGCTTTTCTCGCCGATTTGGTTGCCATCGAAGCTGGCAACTATTGCCGCTAATTCGGCAGCGGCACTATGGCCTTGTGCCGTTTTTGCCAATGCCACTCGTGCCTGGGAGGTAACGGCGACGCTGGCTGTGTTGCCCACTGGAACGTCTCTGCCACCACTTCCCAATGCCATCGCTGCCCAATCTTGCTCGGCTTTGCTGGCCTGGGCGTAGTTATTTAACAGGTATGTAAATGACCCACCCCCCTGGGTTATTTCCGGCGAGGGGATGGTGGGCGGGCTTTGTTGGGCAGGTTGGTCGTTGCAGATGGTTTGAGCGGCCGCTGGCAACACTGGCTGGGAACCGTCGCCGAATGCAAGCAAGTAGACATGGCTATCCCGAGGGCCGATGCTCGCTGGACCAAAATTCGAAAACTGCAGCGTGCCCGTTGGGCCGTCTGCCTCCCAAAGTCCCCAAAAGTTTTGTTGGGCAGTCGGGTCGCTGGAAACCGGGCCGTCGTAGCCAATTAATGAGTAGATAAAACCGGTGTCGTCTTGCTTCGGCGCAAAGCCGTTGTGTTGCAACGCCGATAAAATATTTAATTCCTGCGAGCGGATGCAGGAAACTTTTTGTTTGTCCGGACTAACCGCCGCCAGCACGAAGCCCTCATTGCTGGCAAAAAGTATCAGCGGCAGCGAGGCAGAAGCGACAACTAGTGCTAAAACCGGCAGAAACAGTTTCTTCATGTTGATTGGTTGTAATAAAAAAACGGGGCAGATGCAATTGCATCTGCCCTAAAAGGTCTGCCAGGCGATTATGTCGCCGGCGTTAACCGAGGAGTTGACCGACTTGTCGCCAGCCGATCCGCTATCAAAAAATTGCTGGCCATTGACGGTAAAGAAGATATCCCCCTCCATTACTGTCTGGCCGTTTTGTGTGAGAGCATTCACGTACGGCGTATTGCCAATGGCGCGGTCGGGGTCGTATTCCACTGTGTAGCCAAGCGCTTCGGTCAGCGCCAACACTGTTTCGATGTTCGAGCCACCACCACCGCCGCAACCGGCGACGACGGCTAATCCGGCGGCGGTAACGGTTAGGGACAGAAAATCCCGTCTAGTCATTGTCATAAAGAACGCTCCAAATGAGTCTTCGGCAATAATACACGGCGGGATACGCCGTGTAAGTCGCTTACTAGCGACTATAGTAAACTCGCTTTAGGAAAGCAATTAGCCGGAATTTCCGAGGGACTTTTTCCGTTGCCGGCTACGCTGGAAAGTAATGCCGAAGCGATGGACTTCGTCGCGGATGCGCGCCAACAGCCGCAATCCCTTGTGGCCGCGCGGCGTGGAGAGCGGCATTTTTTTCCCGGGCAGAAAAACGCGGTCCGGTTTTTTCGCCAAGGAAATTATCGCCTTTGGCTGCATCGGTGCCCCTTCCGCCCCCTGGAGCGCAAACTTCAGCTGCTCCGGCCCGCCATCAATTACCAGTAAATCCGGTGCCAGCCGAGCCGTGTCGTGGAGACGGCGGCTGACCACTTCACGAATCATCGCGAAATCGTTTTGGCCGGTGACGGTTTTAATAATGTAGCGGCGGTAGTTGTCTTTGTCGGGCTGCCCGTTGTGAAAACTAACCGATGCCCCGACCGCCTCGCTTTTACCTAAATTAGAGATATCAATTGCCTCAATTCGTTCCGGTAAAAACTTCAATTTCAGCAGCTCTTGTAGAGCCAGGACGCCGACGATGGAGTCGCCCCTGCCTAGTAGTTTCAGCTCTAACTTAGCTTTGGCGTTGCGGTTGGCTAGCTCCACCATTTGGTGTTTACTGCCGCGCTCCGGCACGGTCACGGCCACTCGCTGCGCGGCCGCATCAGCCAACAGCGCGGCGATGGCGTCTTGATCGGCAATCTCCCTGGGAATAACGACTAATTTAGATATCAGCCCGCTTGTTCGGTAGAACGAAACCAAAAATTGCCTGACGATTTCCCCGACGGTTTCGCCGGGCCGGACGGCAAAGTAATAATCGCGCTGCCCGACCAACCTACCCTCACGAATATTCTGCACAACCACCGCCGCATTCGTGCTGGTGGCGTAGGCGCCGACGGCGTCGTAATCATCAAGGTCAGCCGATACAACTTGTTGGCGCTGGGTTACTTGCCCTAGAGCTTCTAGGCGGTCGCGGAGCTTAGCCGCCAATTCAAATTGATGGTTGTCTGATGCTGCCGTCATTTTATTGCGTAGCTCAAAGATTAAATTTTTACGCTTCCCACGGAGGAAGTCGGCCGCTTTGGTAATATTTTCGCGGTATTTTTCGTCGGTAATTTCATCGGCCAACACGCACGGATTTCCGGAGAGCTGACAGTAAAAACAGGGCCGTTGGCTACCGGCCAGTTTTTTGGGGCTAATATGAATGCCGTACAAATTGCGCAGAAACTCTAATGTGAACCGGGCGGCCCGGGCGGATAAATACGGACCAAAGTATTGGAGCCCAGCTTTACTGCTGCGGCGGCGGGTAATGCTAAAACGCGGAAACGGCTCGTCACGGTTAAGCTGAATAAACGGAAATGACTTGTCGTCGGTCAGTTTGATATTAAATTTTGGTTCAAACTCTTTAATAAAACTCGACTCAACTAGCAATGCTTCCAGCTCGTTTTCGACGATAACGGCTTCTACGTCTCGGGCCAAGCCCATCATCACGGCAATCCACGGGCGATCGCTGTGGTTGCTGGAGACATAGCTGCCAACCCTGTTTTTCAGGTTTATGGCCTTGCCAACATATAAAACCTGGCCATCTTCATCAAGGAAGCGGTAGATACCGGGGTTGGCGGGCAAGTGTTTAATTTTGTCTATTAGCGGTTGCGGTATTGACATAGTGTATTGGTTATTATATAATTTCTTCGATCAAGGTTTTTACTTCCCTCCGAGACCACCTGCCCTCTTCCCAGGCAGGATTCAGGGCCCCGCTTCGTGCGGGGCCCTACTTCGTTTAATATTTGGATTTTTTAAACACCACTGGTGCTAAAGCTTTTCCTGTCAGCGAGGCCGGCTCTTTGGCCAGTTCCTCCGGTGTGCCTTTTGCTACCACTTCGCCGCCGCCGTCGCCGCCAGTTGGCCCCAGATCAATTACCCAATCGACCGATTTTATCACGTCTAAATTATGTTCAATAACAACAATTGTGTTGCCGCGGTCGACCAGTTTTTGCAGCACCGCTAACAACTTTTCGATATCAGCAAAATGCAAACCAGTGGTTGGCTCATCTAATATGTATAGTGTTTTGCCGGTGTCGCGCCGCGATAGTTCGGCCGCTAGCTTAATGCGCTGGGCTTCGCCGCCGGAGAGCGTTGGGGCGCTTTGCCCAAGCCGGACATAGCCCAGACCCACCTGCTGCAGCGTTCTCAACTTATCGGCCAAATTGGGGACGTTGGCGAAAAACTCAATCGCTCCGTCAATAGTCATATCTAAAATTTGACTGATTTGCTTACCCTTCCAAGCCACTTCCAGCGTTTCCTTGTTATAGCGGGCGCCTTTGCAGACATCGCAAGTAACGTAGACATCCGGCAGAAAGTTCATCTCGATTTTGATTTGGCCATCGCCTTGGCAATTTTCACAGCGTCCGCCCCGGACGTTGAAGCTAAACCGGCCAGCTTGGTAGCCGCGCGAACGGGCGGCGGGCGTGGCAGCAAATAGTTGACGAATCATATCGAAGCATTTGGTGTAAGTAACCGGATTTGAGCGCGGCGTCCGGCCAATCGGCGACTGGTCGATTTCGATAATTTTGTCGATCTGCTCGGTCCCAGCGATCGATGCGTGCTTGCCCGGCGCGGCGTGGCTGCCTAGCTTGCGGGCAACGCCTCTGCTCAAAATTTCCGTGACCAGGGTGGATTTACCGCTGCCAGAGACACCGGTTACAGCGGTAAAACGCTCCAACGGGAAATTGACGGTGATATTTTTCAAATTATTTTCCTTGGCTTGATGGACGGTTAGCTGGGGATGGCCTTTGGCGATGGGCCGGCGCTCCGGAATAACCACCGCTTTTTTGCCGGTTAGATACGGCGCGGTGATCGACGCAGGGTTTTTTAGAACATCATCTAAATTGCCGCTAGCAACAATTTGGCCGCCGTGCTCGCCGGCCGCTGGACCGATGTCCACCACGAAATCAGCTGCTTTAATTGTTTCTTCGTCGTGCTCAACCACAATTACGGTGTTGCCCAGGTCGCGCAGCTTTTTTAAGGTTTCGATAAGCCGTTGGTTATCGCTGGGGTGCAAGCCGATCGTTGGTTCGTCTAAGACATAGAGGATACCAACCAAGGCGGAGCCGATTTGGCTAGCGAGGCGGATCCGTTGGGCTTCGCCGCCAGCCAATGTCGCAGCCGCGCGGTCGAGCGACAAGTAATTAAGGCCGACTTTGTTTAAGAACTCTAACCGATTGAGAATCTCAAAAATAACTTTTTCAGCGATAGTCAGCTCTTTTTCGGTGAGGTTTAGAGCCTTAAAGAAGTTAAAAGCATCTTCGATAGATAGTTGAGAAATTTCGGCGATATTGCTGTTAGCAATTTTAATAAACAGCGATTCAGCTTTCAGGCGGGCACCCTTACAGGTTTGGCACTTGTTGGAGAGCATGTATTTTCCCACTTCTTCCCGAACCGAATCCGATTCGGTTTCTTTGTAGCGACTCTCAAGGTGAGGGATTAAGCCGCGATACCAAACGTTGAAATACTGGGCTCGGCCGCTGGAAAAGTAGCGCAGCCGTAGTTGAAACGGTGCGCCAGTTCCATGGAGCAATTTTTTTAATTTCTCTGGTTCCAATGATTTTAACGGGGCGTCGTAAGCAATGCCGAAATGCTCGGCAGCGTTGCGCAGCAGCACGCCGTAGTAGTTGGTGGCGGTAACGGTGTACGGCATGATGCCGCCCTCGGAGATTGAAAGTGACATATCTGGCATCAAGAGTTCCTCGTCAACATCTTTTTTAAAGCCCAGCCCATGACAGTCTTCGCAGGCGCCGTAAGGGCTATTGAAGGAAAAAGACCGTGGCGAGATTTCGCCGAGCGAAAAACCGTCGTACGGACAGGACATCTCCTGGCTTAAAAAAAGTTCTTCGGTTTTCTTGGTGCCGTTCTCCGTTTTCTCAATCGAAACCTGGAGCAAACCCTTGCTTAACTTAATCGCTGTTTCGACAGCGTCAACTAAACGAGAATGGGTGGATTGTCCAACAATTAATCGGTCGA
>JBBDZM010000005.1:0-2450 GCA_040900165.1 Patescibacteria group bacterium
ATGTCGCTTTTGGCCTGAATGGCAATTGAAAAGGCCAGGCGGACTTGCATGCCAGAAGAATAATTTTTTAGTTTCTGATCCATAAAATTTTCCAATTCGGCAAACTCGACAATTTGGTCGTACACTTTGGCGATCTCTGATCGGCTAAAACCAAGTAGTGCTCCGTTGAGAAAGATATTCTCTTTGCCAGTTAATTCGGGGTTGAAACCAACCCCCAGCTCGATAAACGGTGTAAGAGTGCCGTTAATTTGAACGGAACCAGAGTCGTGGGTGTAGATGCCGGCCAGAATTTTCAACATTGTACTTTTGCCGCTACCATTGCGGCCAACAATGCCAAAAAAATCGCCTTTCTTGACCTCAAAATCAATGTCGGTAAGCACTCTCTGTATTTCATATCCTCGATCGGTGTTGAAGATGTTGACAACCGCTTGTTTAACGCCAGAGTGCCGTTCGTGGGGGAGTTTAAATGTTTTTGATAAGCCGCGGACTGTGATGGCGCTGTCGTTAGTAATCATAGGTTTTCGGCAAAGTAGCGGGAATTATTTTTAAAATAAATACTGGCAAAAATAATTAACGCCAAAATAATTACGTAGGGAATAAGTTGGGTAAGGGGGTCGTTAATATAGTTTCCGACGGTTGTTGTCTGATGGGAAATTAAGTTATATCGGGCATCTTGGATTATCTGAGCAATCGGGTTGAGTAAAATGATTTTAGCGGCAGTTTCGTTGAATCCAACCACTAAACTTAAGGGGTAGATAATTGGTACGGCGTAGAATAGCCCCTGCAAAACTACTTCCCAAACGTGGACAACATCCCGGTATTTAACCATCAGGGCCGATAGTAAAAAGGCAATTGCCAGGGCCAGAATGTAGAGCTCGATGATATTTAGCGGCAACAACAGGGCGCTGGCTTGAAAATGAACGCCGTTGATTATCATAAATATAATTACTACTGCCAGGTTGATAAGCAAATTAATCAAAGCGGAGATAGTGCTTGATAGAACGATAATGTATTTGGGGAAACTAATTTTTCTAATAACGTCACCCCGGCCAATAATTGAGTGCATCCCCTGGATTGTTGCCTCGGTAAAAAATCCCCACATCACAATTCCCAAGAGCAAAATTACCGGATAGTGCTCAATCCCTTCGCCAAAACGCAAGAATTTTACAAATACTACGTAGAGAATCGCAAAGAGCATTAGTGGTTTTAGCAGTGACCACAGGTAACCAAGGACTGATCCTTGATAGCGAAGTTTGAAATCGGTAATTACCAGCTCCTTCAGGAGGATGCGGTTCTTCCGATTAAATACATTAGCGATATTCATACCTGAATATTATATTCGTTTTGACCGGTATCATAAATAGCTATCCACCTGGAAAGACCACAGTGTTAAATATATAGTCAGCCTATGCATAGGATTGGTCTGGATATGCGTAACTGGCGAGCCGAATCCGGTGGGGTTGGCCGCTATAACCGCAACCTGTTAAAAGAGCTATTGGCGATTGATTCCGAAAATCACTACACGGCGATAATCACTCCAAAGGGTGAAAAAGAATTTAACGTCAAAGCCCCAAATTTGGAAAAACTGGTAGTTGAGTACGACAATTACTCCAGCGACGAACAGCGCTACTTGCCGGCTCTGCTTAAGCAACAGCAGTTCGATTTGGTCCATTTTACCCAGTTCAATCACCCAATATTTTATCGCCAGCCATTTGTCATAACGATCCACGACATTATTATGCATCTCTACCCGTCCGGCCGGCAAAAAGATTCTTGGCTACGTCGGCTGGCCTACCGTCGGGTTTTCAACGACTGCCAGCGGGCAGAGCGGATTATTGTTCCGAGCCAGTCAACCAAAGACGATTTGGTGGAAAAGCTGGGATTTCCGCTCGAGAAAATTAATGTCACCGCCGAGGGCAGCGAGGCGGCGTTCCGGCTTCACACACCAGCCGAAAAGCAAAAAATTATTCAAAAATATGCCTTACCCAAACGATTTATCCTTTTCGTCAGTCGTTGGGAAGAATACAAGGGTTTGCCGGCTTTGATTAAAGCTTTCGAAGTATTGAGTAAAAAATATCCGGATTTGGGGTTAGTGATTGCTGGCGAGCCGAGCAAGCAAAATCCGTCAGTGGCCGAGCTGGTTAAAACGGCTCAAAGCACTAACAAAAATATTGTCACACCCGGCTTTATCGCCGACGCTGATTTAGCGCCGCTTTATGCCGCCGCCACCGTTTACGTCCACCCCAGTTGGTATGAAGGTTTTGGCATTATGATTTTGGAGGCGTTTGCTAGCGGCGTGCCGGTGGTAACAAGTAACGTCTCCAGTTTGCCGGAAGTGGCTGGTGAGGCGGCCTTGCTGGTGGATCCCAAAAACCCCAAAGCCATCGCCGAAAATATTGAAAAAATTCTGGCCGATTCCACTTTAGCCGAATCGCTCAAGCAAAAAGGCC
>JBBDZM010000005.1:2550-5139 GCA_040900165.1 Patescibacteria group bacterium
CTCGCCATGAAGAGTTTCGATCACGGCCAATTGGGCATGTTTACTGGCCGAGTAAGCGACCCGTCCCGGCAGGACGTCCTGGTTAAGCGATGCGCGCGAGCCGATGCCGACAAACACCCCACGCTTCTGGCTGGAGAAGAGATTTTTAACGTGAACGGCGACAAAGAATGTGCCAATGGCGTTAACTTCAAAGGCCTGGCGCAGGGACTCTGCGCCCGTGTTCTCCAGCGGCAGATCTGTAGTGAAGCCGCCGCCGGCCGTCAGTAGAACCGCATCAATTTGGCTTTTGGCTACTGCCCAAGAAAAGGCATCGGCAACGTCAGATTCAATAGTGACATCGCAAGTCTTAACGTTAATACTGCCAGTGATTTTTTGAAGATCGTCCAGCAGGGTTTTATCGCGGGCCACCGCAAAGACTTCCCAGCCATTTTTAGCAAAGTGCTCGGCGGATGCCCTTCCAAGCCCCTTGCTAGCACCGAAGATAAGAATAGATTTATGCATAGTAAGGTCACCCTCCGTGGTCGAAATGTAGCAGTGCGACTTTGTTTTGGAAAGCACTCTTGAATACAACAGGGTAAATCCGTTACAATAGCCCTATATTAACAGAGCCAAAGCAAGGAGAAACTCAATGACAACAGAGCAATATGTCTTATACGGTGCAACCGGCGCGGGAATTCTAGGAGTTTTATACGGATTATATTTAGCCCGTTGGATTAACAAACAACCAGCTGGCGACTCGAAAATGAAAGAAATCGCCCTGGCTATTCAGCAAGGCGCCTCCGCGTATTTAAACCGCCAGTATCGAACAATTGCGGTTGTGGCTTTGATTGCTTTTATTGCCCTGGGACTATTTCTCAACTGGGTATTGGCGCTGGGCTTTTTGGTCGGCGCGGTTCTGTCGGCCGTTTCCGGCTACATCGGCATGAACGTTTCTGTTAGGGCTAATGTTCGAACCGCCGAGGCCGCCAAATCCGGTCTGAAAAAAGCACTGGATTTGTCTTTCAAAGGAGGCGCTGTTACCGGTCTGATGGTCGTTGGTCTGGGCTTGCTCGGCACAACGGTTTTCTACTGGCTAACCAAAGATATCTCTGCGCTGGTTGGGCTAGCCTTTGGGGGATCGTTAATCTCAATCTTTGCCCGGCTCGGTGGCGGCATCTACACCAAAGCCGCTGACGTCGGCGCCGATTTAGTCGGTAAAGTCGAGGCCGGCATTCCCGAAGACGACCCCCGTAATCCAGCGGTGATTGCCGATAACGTCGGCGATAACGTCGGCGACTGCGCCGGCATGGCCGCCGATTTATTTGAGACTTACGTTGTTACGGCTGTTTCGGCAATGTTGCTTGGCTCAATTCTTTTCCCGCAGTACGATAATTTTATTCTCTACCCGCTGGCGCTAGGCGCAGTTTCGGTGATAACTTCGATAATTGGAATTTTGTTTGTCCGATTAGGAAAATCTGGCAACATCATGGGCTCGATGTACAAGGGGTTAGGGGTGGCAACGCTTCTTTCAGCCGTTACATTCTTTTACGTTAGTGGCTACCTTTCCGAGGGTGCTACGCTCACTGGGATTAAGGGGCATAGCCTTTTCTTCTCGGGGCTGGTTGGCCTGGGCGTAACGGTGTTGATGATGATCATTACCGAGTACTACACCTCCACCAAATTTAACCCCGTTAAAAAGATCGCTAAAGCTTCCGAAACCGGCCACGGTACCAACATTATTGCTGGGTTGGCGATGTCGATGCAGTCGACCGCCCTGCCGGTAATCGTTATCGCCGCTGGCGCGCTTGGTGCCTTTGCGCTAGCGGGACTTTACGGTGTAGCGATTGCCGCCTTTGCCATGCTTAGTCTGGCCGGGGTAATTGTCGCCATCGATGCCTTTGGTCCAATTACCGACAACGCCGGCGGCATCGCCGAAATGGCTGGCTTGCCAGAGGAAGTCCGCACCGTTACCGACGAGCTCGATGCCGTCGGCAACACCACTAAAGCGATTACCAAGGGCTACGCTATCGCTTCGGCCGGTCTGGCCGCGCTAGTGCTGTTTGCTTCCTACACCGAAGAAATCGCCGCCAAAGGTCTGCAAGTTGTCTACTCACTTTCGGATCCATATGTGATTGTCGGCTTGTTTATTGGTGGTCTGTTGCCGTACCTATTTGCCTCCATGGCGATGGAAGCGGTTTCCCGAGCCGCCGGCACGGTGGTTGATGAAGTCCGCCGCCAGTTCAAAGAGCGCCGCGGTATCTTGGAGGGCAAAGTTAAACCCGATTACTCCCGGGCCGTTTCGATTGTTACCGGCGCCGCTCTTAAAGAAATGATTGTCCCGGCTCTTTTGCCGATTGTCGTTCCGATTTTGGTCGGCTGGCTACTCGGTCCAGCGGCTTTAGGCGGCTTGCTGATTGGCACAATTGTTACTGGCTTATTCGTCGCCCTGTCCATGACCAACGGCGGAGCTGCCTGGGATAACGCCAAAAAGTATATTGAAGAAGGTAATTTTGGCGGCAAAGGGAGCGAAGCTCACAAAGCCGCTATTACCGGCGACACCGTCGGTGACCCCTATAAAGACACCGCCGGCCCAGCTATCAATCCAATGAT
>JBBDZM010000006.1:0-27314 GCA_040900165.1 Patescibacteria group bacterium
GGTTTTGCAGTTCGTCGCGCAGTTGGCCAAGTCGCTTTGATTCTTTTTCGCGCTTATTTGTAATAATTTCCAGTGCTTTAGCCAGCCCAACAATGCCAGCAACATTTTCGGTGCCGCTGCGTAGTCCTTGCTGTTGACCGCCGCCAAAATGAATTGGGAAAATATCAACGCCGTTACGGACATAAAGGACTGCCACCCCCCGTGGACCATAGGCCTTCGAGCCGTTAAAAGTTAATAAATCCGCCTTGAGCAATTGAGTATCTAGCGGTAAATACGCCGTCGCCTGGCAGGCATCAACGTGCAGATAAATCCCGGCCTCTTTAGTAATTTTTGCTAATTCGGCAATTGGCTGGACAACACCGATCTCGGAATTGGCCAAGTGAATCGACACTAAAATTGTTTCTTTTTTTAGGGCTTTTTTGAGCTGGTTGGCCGAAACTAAACCGTTTTTATCAACTGGCAAATAAGTAACTTTGAACCCTTCTTTTTCCAGGGCCGTGCAGGCATTAAGAATGCTCGGATGTTCGATGTTAGTCGTAATAATGTGCTTACCATTGGAAATGTTGGCTTTGGCAAGACCAATTAGAGCTAAATTATTGCTCTCGGTGCCGCTGCCGGTGAAATATACTTCGCTCGGCTGGCAATTAAGGAATTTGGCAACGCTGGCGGTGGCGCTATCCAGCGCTTCGGCGGCTTGGCGGCCAAACATATGGACACTAGAGGGGTTACCAAAAATACCGCCTAAATACGGTTTCATCGCCTCGGCAACCTGGGGGAAAATTGGGGTGGCCGCCGCGTTGTCAAAATAGATATTGTCGTTAGACATTGCGCCGATAATCTTACCTGTTACTGGTAAAAAATTCAATGATCGTGATGAACGTCGGTAACGATAATCACTGGGATATCTTCGCGTAGCAGATTCTGAAAGCGGGTCGCTTCAACGACACTGCCGAGTAACTTGCCGTAATGCATTGGGACAGCCGCCTTGGGCTCGATAACTTTGGCCGCTGCCACCGCTTCGTCACAGGTCATTACAAAGGTGCCGGAGATCGGCAGAAACGCTACGTCAATTTTTTTAAGATTGGCCATCTCTGGGATATTGTCGGTATCACCAGCATGATAAAACCGGGTCCGGTCAACTTCGACAATCCAGCCAACTCCGCCGAGCTCTTTGGGGTGAAATACCTCGCTTGGTGTCCGAAACTTATCGATATTATAAGCCGGAGTTGTCCAGTAAATAATTTGCTTGTCTTCGTGCTTTTCTTTGTCATCGATAATCTCTAAATTATCGGCAAATTCTTCGAGCTCTTTTTTACAGCAAGCCGGCGCAATTATTCTGGTTCTAGGGCCAAGTAGTTTTTTAATTGACTGGGGATCGCAATGGTCGTAATGGGGGTGAGAGATAAAAATATAATCGACGTGATCGTGCCCAGTAATGTCGAACGGGTCAAAAGCCCAGCGGAGTTTGCGCTCTGGATAATCAACGATAAATCCCGCGTGTCCAAGAGCGGTAATTGTCGCGTCTTTGTACGAGGCCGTTTGGTTCATTTGTTTTGCAAACAATCCATCAGGCAATTTCTTTGGCTAGTTCCACCAGACGACAGGAATAGCCGTACTCGTTATCGTACCAAGCCACTACTTTAACGAAGTCGCCGTCGATCACTTGTGTCAAGCCTAGGTCGACAATTGCTGATGCGGGATTGCCGATAATATCGGTGGAAACTATCGGTTGGTTAGTAACTTCCAGTATTCCCTTGTAGCGCGGCTGTTTGGCAGCCTCGGTAAAGACCTCGTTAACTTCTTCGACGGTTGTTTGCCTGGAAATTAGCATCGAAAAATCCGACAATGAACCAACCGAGGTGGGAACACGAATAGCCATACCATCGAAGATGCCTTTCAGCTCCGGGATAACTTCACCAGCCGATTTGGCCGCGCCAGTAGTAGTCGGAACAATGTTTTGCGCCGCACCGCGGGCTCGGCGTAAATCCTTATGCGGCCCGTCCTGGAGGTTTTGGTCGGCGGTATACGAATGGATTGTCGTCATCATCGCTTTTTTAATTTTGAAGTTAGCGTGCATTATTGCCGCTACCGGCGTAATGCAGTTGGTTGTACAAGAGGCATTACTGATAATTTGAGCGTCGCCGACTTTATCGTCGTTAACGCCAATTACATGGGTGGGTGTGTTGTCTTTGGGCGGGGCAGAAATAATTACCTGTTTAGCTCCGGCATCCAAATGCCCCTTGGCGCCGATACTGTCGGTAAAAACGCCGGTGCATTCCAATACCACATCAACTGCCAGTTTTTCCCATGGTAATTTGGCCGGATCTTTCTCGGCTAAGCTGTGAATTTTCTTATCGTTGATTATTAGGAAATCGTCGTCGGCGCTAACGGTTCCCGCGAAAATGCCGTAATTGGAATCGTATTTGAACAAATGGGCCAGCGTCGGGTTGTCCGTCAAATCGTTAACCGCCACCAATTCGATATCGTGATGTTTCTCCAAGATAATCCGGGCTGAAGTCCGCCCGATCCTGCCAAATCCATTAATTGCAACTCGCATCTAGTTAACCATAACTATTAACCAATTCCTGGGCAAGCGTACTTGGAATTGCGCTCCAAAACCCTTGACTTTTCAGGGTAAATAGTGTAGAGTTTTTTAACGATTTGATGCGGTGAAAACCAAGTTGAGTCGGCGAACATCAAATGAAAGAAATGATCATCCAGAACCCGTTCCTCCAACTACTCTTTCCTATTGGTTACTTGGCAGTCGGGGTAATCGCTATTCTGATCATCAACCGGCTCATAGAATGGGCTGAGGGCGTGATTAGCTGGCTGAAGTACGACTCTCCGGAATGGCTCGCAAGAGGATTTACCGGAGCCGTCATAGGACTTGGCGCACCCATGCTTATTCTTTGGGGAACAAACTTCCTCATTGAAGGGCACTGGACCACCAGAGAAGTTGGTGGCATTGGTGCGCTAGTAGGTTCGATGCTGTGTCTAGTTTTTGGATTTTCGCTCATGTTGAGGTGTGATGTACAATCCCCGACATGATGTCCCTGATCCCCCGAGAGCTTTTGCTCTTGGGGGATTTTTTTATGCCATCTTCGCCGACCCAAACAGCCGGATTTTTTCTTGGACCGCTTTCTTGACCGCCAGGATGGTCGGCCGAAGAATATCGCGCGGGTCGTAGATTTTTTTGTCGTGAATAAGTGTGTCGCGGATTTCGTCGTTGAAGGCCAGGCGTAAATCAGTATCGATATTAATTTTGCGCACCCCTAGCTCAATCGCTTTTCTAATTTTTTCGTTGGCGGTTGACGATGCGCCGTGCAGTACCAGCGGCTTGTCGACAGTTTGGTCAATCAGCTTCAGTAGCTCCAGATCAAAATCCTCGTCCGGCAGGGCCTTGCCGTGGGAGTTGCCGATGGAAACGGCAAAGGCATCACAGCCGGTGGCCTCCACAAACGCCCGGGCTCGTTTGGGATCGGTAAATTTCCAGCCCCGACCCTCAACGTAGTCCTCCCGACCACCGATTTGGTCTTCCTCTACTTCTACCGAAACGTGACGTCGGTGGGCTTTTTTAACGAACTCCCGGACAAAAGCAATTCGGTCTTTCTCCGGCATTTTGGAAACGTCCAACATCACCGAGCTAAAACCAATCGCCATCGCTTCTTCGACCAGCTTAAAGTTGCGGCCGTGGTCAAAGTGGATGGCGGCCTGTACGGCTGTTCGATCGGCGAGTGCTTTGGTTACGGCAAAGACCACGTCTAAACCCATATAATCGATAGTTTTTTCGCTAATTTGTAAAATAATTGGGGATTTTTCGGCTTCGGCCGCTTCAATAATACCTAGCGCCGTTTCTAACGAAGTAATATTAAACCCACCGATAGCAAAACCGTCGGCCTCGGCCTTTTTATACATTTGGGTAGTATTAACGAGCATTATTCCAAATCCCAATTCCCAAGACCCAAGACCCAAAAAAAGTACTACCTCCAAACCTTAAATCACTTGAATAATTGTAATTTGTTACTTTGATATTTGTTTGGGACTTGGGTGTTGGTATTTGATTATTCGCCATGGTGTTTTCTCTCTTTTACCTTCAGGACGGCGGCGATAATATCGTCGACTCCCAGGTGATAATGCTCCATTAACACGTTGGGATCGCCCGATTCACCAAAGGTGTCACGGATTGCGACTCGCTCCAGTGGTACCGGCCGAGTTTCGGCCAACACTTCCGCCACTGCCCCACCCAACCCACCGGTAATTTGATGCTCCTCGGCGGTGACAATCGCTCCAGCTCGCTCGGCGGCATCAATAATCGCCTTTTTGTCGATTGGTTTGACGGTGTGCATATTAATCACTCCCACCGATGTCCCCTTTTCGCGCAAGCGGTTAGCGGCCTGGAGTGCCCGGTAGACCATCTGGCCATTGGCGATAATCACCACGTCATCGCCGTTAAGGATTTTGATGGCCTTACCCAACTCGAACGGTGTTTCTTCGTTGGTAATAACCGGGGTTTTTTCCCGGCCAAAGCGGATGTAACAGGGTCCCTTATGGGCGGCAATCGCCAATGTCGCTTTTTTGGCCTCGATATTATCGGTCGGGACAACTACTAACATATTGGGCAAGACCCGAGTAATGGCCACGTCTTCCAGCGCTTGGTGGGTGGCTCCATCTGGACCGACCGAAATTCCGGCATGGGCCCCGACAATTTTAACGTTGGCCATCGAGTAACAGATAGACACCCGGATTTGATCCCAGTTGCGGCCTGGCGAAAAGACAGCGTAGGAGGTCATGAAGGGTATTTTCCCCGCAAACGACAACCCGGCGGCTACCCCCGCCATGTTCTGCTCGGCAACGCCCATTTCAATGAAACGCTCCGGAAAAGCTTCGGCAAATTCCTGGACCCGGGTGCTCTCCACCAAATCTCCGGTTAACGCCACAACATCGGGGTTGGTTTTCCCCAGCTCCACCAAACCCTTACCAAAGCCGTCGCGCGGGGCGATCTGTTCATCGAAATCTTTAGCCATCGGCACGAGATACTTCATCTACCCCCTCCATCACGGCCAGAATTGTTGTTTGAGAAGTGTTCGCAGGCATTGCGGGCAAGGTGTGAGCTTGCGAACGAGCAATGCCGAAGATTCAAGCGAGATTTCCACGCTGGGGAAATCGCAGCGTCTTCGAAAGCAATAATTCCGGCCAAATATTTACTCATGCTCGCTCCTAATTTTGCCCCGCAAGGTTCGCAACTCTTTCAGGGCAATTTTTGCTTCGTCCGATTTCGGCGGTTTGCCGTGCCATTTATAGTCGTTCTCCATAAAATCAACGCCCTTGCCAGGAATGGTGTGGGCAATTATTACCGTTGGTTTCTCAAAAACCGCCCGGGCGTGGCGCATTGCCCCTAAAATTTCGTCGAAATTATGCCCGTCTACCTCCAAAACGTACCAGTTAAACGCTCGATATTTGTCGGCCAAGGGTTCAAGCGGCATAATCTCTTCGGTAAAGCCGTCGATCTGAATATTGTTACGATCGACAATGGCAGTGAGATTGTGAAGCTTATTTTTGCCAGCAAATAAAATTGCCTCCCAAGTCTGGCCTTCGTCGTGCTCGCCATCGCTCAAAACTGCATAGGTTCGCCATTTTTTATCGTCCATCCGGGCGGCTAGCGCCATGCCGACGGCCTGACTAAGGCCTTGCCCCAGGGGACCCGATGAGTTCTCCACCCCCGGTAGAGCCAGGTTGTGTGGGTGTCCCGATAGCCGGGTGCCGAATTTGCGCAAGGTTTTTAGTTCTTCCCGGGGAAAATAGCCTCGGTATGCCAGGGTTGCGTAAAAAACCGGGGCAATATGGCCGCAGGACAATACAAACCGGTCGCGCTCTGACCAATCCGGTTTTTTGGGATCGATATTTAACACCTCAAAATAAAGCGCGGTAAAGATATCCGCCATCCCCAACGGCCCAGCCGAGTGTCCCGAGCCGGCTTCCAAGAGCGTTTCGATTATTGTCTGGCGAATTTCGTTGGCTTTTAGCTCGAGCTCTTTGTTAGTCACGTTGCTACCCTCATTAACTCAGTATAGTTTTCTTCCCAGGATTTTTCACCTTCGTAGATAGCGGCACTACTAATAAAGTAATCGGCTCCCGCTTTTTTGAGAACTGGGATATTCTCCAATGTTACTCCGCCGTCAACGCTAATAATCAGCCGGCGATTCGAGCTGGTCCGGCGGATATAGGCAACAGCCAGATTGGTAGTATCGAGCATTAACTGACCAATTCGGCCGGGATGGACGCCCATTATTTGATAGTAGCTCGACAGCCCATAGTATGGCCGGAGTTTCTCTAAATCGGTTTCGGGATTAATCGCAAAACCAATTAACAGATCCAGCGAGCGGGCGGTTTTGATTAGTTCTTCTAAATTAAACGTTGATTCGATGTGGATTAATGCCCGGGTGACACCTTTGGCTTTGACCGGCTCTAAATATTCCTGAGGATTATTAACCATCAAATGGGCTTCGCTGTAAGAGAGCTCAATGTTCGGCCAGTTCTCAACCGACAGGGTTTGGCCATCGCAAAACTGACCGTCGATAACGTCAATATGGATTGACTGGCTGGTTTTGGCGGCAAAATCGAGATGTTGCTGGAAACTCTCCTGGTTGGTAACAAGGGCGGCCGGGATAATTGGACTGCTACTCTTCATCTATCTGCTTAATCCGGCGTTTGTGGCGATCTTGATGTGAAAACGACGTCGATAAAAAGGCCGAGATAATATCCCAAGCTTTTTGCTCGCCTATAAATCGGGCCGGCAAAGATATGATATTGGCATCGTTGTCGTCGCGCGTTTCTTTGGCCACGTCCTCGTCCCACACCACCGCCGCCCGGATGCCTTTTGAGCGGTTGGCAACGATCGCCATGCCTTCGCCCGAGCCACAAAAGAGGATTCCTTTGCCGTTATGCTTGAGTACGGCCTTGGCAACCTGTCGAGCATAACCAGGATAGTCAACGGCTTTATCCGAAAACGTCCCAAAATCCTCAAACGGCACGCCGCGAGTAGTTAGCCGATGTCGAACAGCTTCCTTGAGCTCGTAGCCAGCGTGGTCAGCAGCTAAGAACAACATTCTTTCCTAAATCCCAAGACCCAAAAACCAACCTCCAAACAAATTACAATTGCCCAAATTACAGACCTTCGAATTATTGGTTAATTGAAATTTGGAATTTGTTTGGGTTTTGGGGGTTGGGGTTTGGAACTTTAGTTGTTGGATCATTTAGTCTCTACCAGATTAACGCAATCGCCATCGAGCATCCCTTCGATATTGTTGACGGTGGTTTGCATAATATTTCTTAACGATTCCTTGCTGTTAAAGGCGTTATGCGGCGTTAGTAGTACATTCGGATGGCGCATTAGGGCATGCTCGGTCATCGCCGTTTGGTAGTCCTCGAGTTTGAAGTATTTGGAGAAAAACTGTTTTTCTTCTTTGAGTAACCCTTCGTCGTCCAGCACATCGATACCGGCTTGGGAAACTGTGCCATCTTCCAGTGCAGTGAGAATGGCCGCCTGGTCAATTAACCCACCCCGAGCGGTATTAATTATAACCATGCCCTTTTTCATCTGTTTAAACTCTTCTGGACCAAGTAAATGTTTGGTTTCATCCATCAGCGGCACGTGCAGGGTAATAATATTGGCAATGTGGAGAACCTGTTGCAAACCCATATACTCAACCCCGTATTTTTCCGTCAATTCTTGATTGGGGTGGGGGTCATAGGCAATTAGGCGCATATCAAAACCGCTGGCCATTTTGGCCACGGTTGCCCCAATTTTGCCGGTACCAATTATGCCAAAAGTCTTACCCTTAAGATCCCAGCCCGATAGACCGGTGTATTCGTAAACTCCAGCACGAGTACGCTCCACCGAAGGAACGATTTTTCGCGACAGAGCCAATAGTAAGGCCATGGCGTGCTGAGCAACGGTGTTGGGGCCGTAGGCCGGGACATTGGAGACGTTAATTTTGCGCCGCTCGGCTTCTTCCAAATCGATGTGATCGGTTCCCACCGACATCGTCACGATGCCTTTAAGGTTGCGAATATGGTCGAGGGTTCGGTGCGACAAATCAGAGTAAATAAAGGAAACAACGTAATCGGCCCGTTCAGCTTCGTCGATGGTGTCGGGCGTCAAGCGATGAGGGTAAAAAACTAGCTCGGCTTTGCCACCGAGTTTGTCACGGAAAAAATCCTGCTCCCACTCCTCCACTTCGAAAAAGACAACCCGTTTCCCTTCCATATATTAACCATAGTAGCAGGTGGACTACTTAGCAATGCATTCTTACACTTGCTATACGGAAAATGCCGTAAAACAGCAAAGAGATATGGTAGAATTAACCAGTTAAATAGCGGGAGTAGTTCAGTGGTAGAATGCTTCCTTCCCAAGGAAGAGGCCGCGGGTTCAAATCCCGTCTCCCGCTCGAGTATTTACAGATATCTATTTCAGGGATACATTTACACAAACGCGTTCTGCGAGGAACCTTATGAAAAACGATCCTATAGCTTACGTGAAGGTCGACAACAATGGTGTCGGCTGGGGGAAGTCACCGAGACTCTGATTGACGACGATGACTACTGCGGCGCTACGGTCACAAAAGTAAAACAGTTGCCGGTAGTGGTCAGCAACTTTTGTTGCCCGATTCAACACTGTGGGCACGACCAGTACGATCCGATCTACGAAGATCCAAACCCTCCCCAAGATTCGTCGTTCGATCTAAACACCTTGGTTGGTCCTGGGAACGGACCAACATCTACGACGGACACCGAGGTGATTGTCGGCTACCGTTGCCCGAAATGCACCGTTCGCTTCGACGACCCGGCTAAGTTCTCAAGTAACCAGCCAGCTGAGATTCTTCCGCCGGTTGCTACAAGCAAACCCAACCCCTGGGACAAATCGAAATCAAACAAGGGAACTGCAGTCGAGAACAAAACCGCTGACGAGTTACTTTCTGAACTGTAAGATTCGACCCATCCAAAAGGCGCCCCGTGCGCCTTTTGACTACAGCAAATACCCCAGAGTCATCGTCTGGGGATATTTGCTAGAGCTGAGGTGGAACCATGTCAATGGCCGTTGCTAAGTGGGGTGGTCGTCTCGATGCTGTTCAAACGCGATCTTCTTTTCACTCAACACCGTCGTCTTCATCAAATCCCACACTAGCCCAACCTAAATCAACTACATTAGCTAAAACATCTAAAAATCCGTGCCTGTGGTTAATAAATTGTCATAAATACCAAATGTAAGGGACGCTTTACACAGCTAAAAAAATCTTAGATAATAGCTCGGATATGCCAGCTCCCGACAATATAATATCTGTCAAAAACCTCCAGAAAACCTACCCGGGCGACGTCAAAGCCGTCCAGGGTGTAACTTTTAACGTCAGACGTGGCGAATTCTTTGGCTTTTTGGGCCCGAACGGCGCCGGCAAGACCACTACGATTAATATGTTGGTTGATTTAGTCAAGAAAACCGGCGGCGAAATTAGCATTGACGGCCTAAAGCTTGAAGACAACCTCGACGAAATCTACAAACGGGTTGGTTTTGCCATGCAAGAAGTTGGTCTGGACGAAGTGGCCACTGCCCGGGAAATGCTGCAGTTGCACGGCAAGCTCTACCATATATCTAACGAGAAAATCCAGGAGCGCGTCTCAATGCTGCTGAAGCTAGTTGAGCTGGAAAAGGTCGCCGACAAGTTTACCTCCACCTACTCCGGCGGAATGCGCCGCCGCTTTGATTTGGCCTTATCGCTGATGCACGAGCCAAAAATCCTCTTTTTGGATGAGCCAACCCAAGGCCTCGATCCCCACGCCCGCCAACTAATCTGGAGCCATCTGCGTAAACTCAACCAAGAAGGAATGACAATTTTCCTAACCACCCACTTTATGGAAGAGGCCGAACTGCTCTGCGATCGATTAGCAATTATGGACAAAGGTAAAATCGTGGAGATGGGCTCGCCAAAAGAGCTGATTGCCAAGTACCAAACCAAAAACCTCGAAGAAGTTTTCCTAAAAACCACCGGTCATAATTTGGGAGCGGAAGAAGTCAACAGCAACGCCCCCGACCCGTTTACAAGGATGAGGAGCTAACGATGATAAGTACGAAGCACAAGACGAAATTCGAAATGCGTTGCACGAAATCCGAAACAAATTCAAATGTTTTAAATTTTGAAAATTCTAAATTAGATATTGTCTCGAGATTCGAATTTCGGATTTCGAGTTTAAACAAATGAATACATTTTTCAGCGACTGGTACTACTTGTCTATCCGCAACATTAAGCTAATTTGGCGGCCGTTGCTGGCTTTGCTACCGCCGTTTTTTATGCCGATATTCTTCTTTGCCGTTAACTCGCTCTCGCTCTCGGCGCTCGCGCAAGTCCCCGGTTTTCCGGACGTTTCCTACAAAGACTTTATCGCCCCGGTCGCAATTTTTACCGCCATTTTCTTTTCGGCCGGTAATGCTGGTATCGAGCTAGTCCAGGATATCCAGAGCGGCTACTTCAAAAAATTAATTATTATGCCGATCAACCGGTTGGCAATTGTTTTAGCCAAATTAACCGAGATTGCCGTCCAGTCGCTCGGCCAAGGAATAGTCATGCTGATTTTGCTGTTGGCCTGGGGTGTTACCATTAAAGCCGGGTTCTTGGGAGTATTGGCGATCTTTGGCATATTAATGCTCTTTGCGATGGCCTGGAGCTGTATCGGCATGATTTTTGCCCTGCGCACCCAGAACGCCCGGTTGGTTCAGTCGATGTTTATCCTGGTTTTCCCACTGCTGTATCTAACCACCTCGCAATCGCCGCGCGAATTGTTACCGGCAACGTTTGCCCGAGTTACCGATTTCAACCCGGTTACCTACATTATCGAAGGTATCCGCGCTTTGGTCCTGCAGGGGTGGGGTAGCCCAGCCATCTGGGAAGCTTTTCTCGCCGCCGGCGGGATGTTTGTGGTGTTTGTGACACTGACAGTGCTCTCGTTCAAAAAAGCCCTCAAGTGAGATAAAATATTAGGTGTCCGCCAGTGTAGCTCAGGGGCCGAGGCGCTACAGAGAACTGAATAGTTTCAGTTCGAGTCGCCGAGGCGGGCGGGAGCCTGTCGCATACTTGCGACGCGCACGCCCAGGAAGAGCAGATAGTGTGCCACCTTAGCTCAGTTGGCCAGAGCACATCTTTCGTAAAGATGGGGCCCCGGGTTCGAATCCCGGAGGTGGCTCAATGAATTGTTTAGAGAACTAAATGGAATACCGCCCAGAAGAAGTTGTTACAATTACCTACACCAACTACCGCGGTGAAACTGGCGAACGCCAAATTGTCCCGAGAAAACTTTGGTTTGGCTCAACGCCGTATCACCCAGAGAAACTGTGGCTATTAGATGCCTTTGATATCGGCAAACAAGCCGACCGGACCTTTGCCGTTAAAGACATCAAATCGTGGGGATAAAAACAAATAACCCACCCGCCTGGGTTATTTATTTAACAGGTTCGACTAATATTACTCGGTTTTTTCTTCGGCAGCAGCTTCCGGCTGTTCGCCCTCAGGGGTTTCGCCTTCGGCGGTCTCGGTTTCCTCAGCCCCTTCTTTACCGAGTTCTTCAACGGCGGCGGCTTCGGCTTCTTTGTCCTCGGCTAGTTCGGCTTCCAGCTCTTCTTCACTACGCGGCGCTGTAACCAGCGCGACTACTTCTTCGGGGTCAGTAATTACTTCGATGGTTTCTGGAATAGAGATATCTCGAACGTGAATCTGGTCTTCGAAAGTTTTAATCACTGAGATATCTACTTCAACGGCCGGGATAAGGTCGCTTGGCAGACACTTAATATCTAGCTCGTCACGGTTGGTAATAAAGTTACCTTCCAGCTCTTCAACGGCAGGCGAAGTACCAATAAAATGGATTGGGATAGCGGTCTCGATTTTTTTTGACATATTAACCGCGTAAAGGTCGGCGTGGATCGGCTCGTTTAACAGATTGTGATACTGGGGCGTATGGAGTAGAACCTTAATTGGCTTGTTGTCATCAACAGTTAAATCAACCAGAGTACTGGTTCCAGCTTGCTGATAAACCTTTTTGTACTCTTTGCCATCAATAAAAATTGGCATCGAGTCGATACCTTGCCCATAGACGACGGCCGGAACTAGCCCCTTGCTGCGGCTGCGTTTAACTTTTTTGCCAACGACTGTTCGGACGGAGGCGGTGAGATTGATTTTATCGGTCATTTTTTGCTAATTAATTCGCTAATTGATCTGTTGAGTTTAGAGATTTTCTTACCCAGCCGTTGGATTTCCCCCTCGGTAATTGGGCCGGCGTTGGTTACCTCTTTGAGGTTAACCGGTACCAATAGGATTACTGGAAAATGGCCGCGGCTACAGACAACTGAAAGTTCAGCGCTACCGTTGCCGAGAAACGAGCGGATCCGAATATCTCTAAGCTGAAACGTGCGGGCACAAATCGGGCAAGAAAGATCTTTTTGAGCTTGTCTTATCTCATCCTGAAGTGAGCGCATGTAAGAGAAGTGTACCGAGAAACGGGAGTAGTGTCAATCGTAAAGAAAGATTCGTGAATCGTGAATCGTGAATCGTGAATCGTGAATCGTGAATCGTGAATCGTGAATCGTGAATTTAGATATTATCGAGTTAATTTGTCGTTCGTTTTTGCTCGTTGCGCCAGGCCTCAATTTCGGCGTGATGGCCGGAGAGTAGAACCTCGGGAACTTTTTGTTTGTCGTAAGTTTCTGGCCGAGTGTACTGGGGAAAGTCGGTTGAGTTGTTTTCAAAAGTTTCGTGCTTGAGCGATTCCTCGTTGCCTAATGCCCCAGGAATTAAACGGGTAATTGCGTCAACCATAATCATTGCCGGCAGTTCGCCGCCGCTAACCACATAATCCCCCAAGGAAACTTTCATATCGACGTATTGCTCAATCCGGGCATCGAATCCCTCATAACGGCCACAGAGTAGAACTAACTGGGATTTTTGGGCGAGCTTTTTGGCGAGGCGTTGATCAAACTTTTCGCCGTCCGGCGAGAGCATAATCCGCAGGGCTTGGTGCTTAGGGTCAATATTCTTCAGCGCCGCATCGGCCACATCGACACGCAAAACCATCCCCGGACCACCGCCGTAAGGCGCATCGTCTACTGTCCCTCGATTATCAATCGCCCAGTCGCGCAGATTGTGGGCTGTGATTTCAATCGTCTTGCTCTTTTGAGCCCGGCCGGGGATTGAGTACGACAAACCGTTCTCGACCATCTCTGGAAACAGCGTCAAGATATCGAATTTCATATTTGTATTGTAACCAATTATTGGAGCGAACCGGTATTCCCTATAAAAATAACGGGTAGTAATTGCTCGAAAAGTGTGTCGCAGACGCTTTCGCTTGGCACCGCAGATGCGGTGAAAGCGTCGAGACCCAAGCAGTGAAGTTCGCTGGAAACTTCAACTGCGTCTTTAAGAGTAATTACTACCCGTTATCCTAATTTAAATTACTTCGGTTGCTTGTTCAGAACTTGGTTGCTCGGAGCTTGGCTGCTCGGCAATTGGCTGCTCGGCTTTGTCGGCGTTGCTATCAACGTCTGGTGCGATCGCCACTTCGCCGCCATCGGGCTCAACAATCTTCAAGTTGATCCGGGCGCTGGCTCGGGCACCGAAAACTCTTAGTAGTGACCGGATGGCTTTGGCGGTGCGGCCCTCGCGGCCGATTACCTTGCCCATGTCTTCTTGATTGACGGTTAGCTGAATCAATACACCACGCTCATCAAGAACGCGGGTAGTCACAACTTCATCTGGGTGATCGACTAACGGCTTAACCATGCTCTCAACGTATTCTTGGTCTGTCATTTCTTTGGCTGTCATTCGGGGCTCCTGTGTAATAATCTGCACAGCTCGACCTACTAGCTGCAAGTTAGGGTAGTTTTAACAAAGTTGCCGGTGTTTGTAAACAAAAAAGGACTCCTAGGAATCCTTTTTCTCATCGGCGGCTGGTTCAGCCGGTTCGTCAACTGGTGCTTCTTCGGCTTTCGGCTCTTCAATAGTTTCTGGCGTAACTTCTGTAGTAACTTTTTCGGGACTACCGACCGGAGCTTCGGCAACAGCGACTGGAGCGGCAACTGGTTTCGGTTCGATAATTTTGGCTTTGGATTTTTTATTCTTTTTTATCACCACTACCGAGCCGTGTTTAACTTTTTCTTTCTCTAAAATCTTGGCGATGGTATTTGATGGCTGAGCGCCTTTTTTCATCCACTCAATCGCCTCGTCTTTCTTGACGCTCGCGGTTTTGGTGTGAGGGTTATAAAAACCGAGGTCCGCCACAAATCGCCCGTCAATCGGAAAAGAGTGCTCGGCGACGACCACTCGGTAGCTAGGTTTGTTTTTCTTGCCAACTCGGCGTAAGCGAATTACTAACATTTACCAAGCAATTTTACCGTACCAAGACTCTCTGGTCAATTGGTCTTTGTAGCCCGACCGGAAATCTTTCCAGCTAACAACGGTTTTGCCCTCAAGCTGAACATTAACAGGCAGGACTTTTTCATCTTTAATAGTGGCTTCGATAATCTTTAAGCGCTTACCATTGAACTGAGTAAAACTACCTGGCCAGGGAGTAAACGCCCGAATCTTACGGACAATCTGCTCGGCTGGTTGATCCCAGTCGATCGCTCCGTCGTCTTTTTTAAACCGGTGTGTCAGCGATTTTTCCTGGCTGTTTTGCTCGATTAATTTTGCCCGGCCAGACAGATAGGTGGGGATTGCTTCTAAAAGCATCTTGGTGCCAAGCTTGGCCAGGCGCTTGCGTAGCGCTGGAGTAGTTTCGTCTTCGAGAATCGCCAGGGTTTGCTGGGAAATTATCTGCCCGGCGTCAACTTGCTCAACCATTGTCATAACGGTTACGCCAGTTTGGGCATCGCCCGATAAAATCGCCGACTGAATGGGGGTGGCGCCGCGAAACTTTGGCAACAGCGATGGGTGGATATTAATCGCCCCATAGGTTGGTGCCTCTAGGGTTTCGGCTTTAAGGATTTTGCCGTAAGAGGCCAAGACAATTAGATCGGCTTCAATTTGTTTGATAATCGGGGTAATTTCCTCGGCTGACTCTGGCTGGAATACCGCAATTCCCTGTTGTTTGGCGTTGTCTTTAACGACCGGTTCCCGCAAGGTTTGACCGCGGCCGGATTTTTTAGCCGTTTCGGTAACAACCGCCACCACGTTTAAGCCCGCATCGGTTAGGGCATTGAGATGCGCCAAGCTGAAATCATCGCTGCCGATAAAAACCATCCGGGCAAATCGGTAATCGGCTAAATTCTGGTAGTTTTTGACGTGGTCAGTAAATAGTATGCCGTTGATGTGATCGATCTCGTGCTGGAGCACCCGGGCCAACAGTCCTTTGGCTTTGATAACGGTTTTTTTGCCGGTTAAGTCGTTTGCCTCAATAGTTACACCAGCGCTGCGCTCCACTGGCAGCTCTAGGCCGGGCAGCGACAGACAGCCCTCGGTCATCACCGCTTTTTCCTGGCTAGATTTAATTAATTTCGGGTTACAAAGCTGCAGAAACGGTAACTCCGGTAATTCGTCGTCTGGTCCGGTTGGTTTGTAACCCAGTACAATTAGCCGTTTGTTCAAGCCAACCTGGTTGGCGGCTAGGCCAACTCCGATATGAGATTTCATAGTTTTCAACATCTCATTGGCTTCTTTTTTAAGCTGGGCATCAAAAACGGTTACCGGCTGGGCAACTTGACGCAAAATTGGGTCGTAGATAACGCGGACATCCATAGGGCAATTTTACCTTAAAATGATCAAGTTTTCGAGAATATTACCCCGGAATTGCCGACCAGTTTGGCGCTAGGATATCAGCAAGTTTGTCGCGAAGCCGCGGATAAATATTGGGCCGGATGATTAGCTGGAGCACTAATTGCTCTTGGTCGTTGTCGGTTTGCTCGGTTAAAGAATACTCGGTGCCGGTTGAGAACTTTTTCACAACCTTAAGCAACTCTTCTACTTGGATATGCAGATAATCAATCTTATGCCCCTGGCCAATAAGTTTGAGGCAATGATAATACGGCGGTAATTTATAGGCTCGACGCTCCGACAGCTCGGCGGAAAAATACTGGCGGAGGTTTTTCTGGTTTAAGGCCTGCCAAACCCGGCTTTCCAGTAGGTAGGTCTGCACAATTACTTGATTTACCCGGCTAGATAGCTCGCGCAGAACCGATAGCAGTCGCCACTGGTCGTCGAGCTGACTACCAGTGAGGGCGCGATCGGCACTAATCACAAAAAGTTTGGCAAACTTTTGTTGTGGAAAACTTAGTAATTTCTCGGTGCCGATGGTAATTTGCCGGTCATTAAAAATATTGCTCTTGCCGGCAATCACCTGTCGGGTTGCCTCGGGGAAGGCGTTTTTAATCGCATCGGCCACCTTGTCGATACCCTCTCCCAGCTCCACCAACTGCTCTTTTTGACAGTTTGGGCACTTGTTTGGCAGTAGTTGCTCGTGGGCACAGTAGCGACAGATTAATTTATCCTGATTTACTGCCGTTACTCGCCGACAGTTTGCACAGGTAACTAATTGCTGGCAGTTGCGACAGAAATACCCACTGGCCCAGCCCTTGGAGGCAACAAACAGGCAAATTCGCTCCTGAGCATTTAGTGAATCGGTTATTTTTTCGACCACTGTTGGCAGGAGGATCTCCGCGCTCCCCAGCCGCGAAGTTATTGAAACCGGTCGAGCCGGTAAGTCTTGTGCAACCAGCTTAGCAGTATGATTTTTTACCTTAAGCAGCTGGCTAAAACTAATTAACGGCTGGCCAATAATTAGTTCCGTCCCTTCGAGACGCGCTCGGGTTTGGGCAATATACTCTGATTTTAGCGCCGGCCGGTTGGAGTAGCGCGAACCGATATGCTCCGGCTGATCAATTATTATTAACGACTTTCCGTTGAGCGGGAAAAACGTATCCCCAACCGTACCGACGAAAATCGCTTTTCCGGAAACGGCGGTGATTTTCCGGCGAGTAGCGGCGCTACCATCCAGGACGATAACGTCATTTATCATATCGACAAACGCCTTGAGATGTTGGTTGGTTGGAAATATTACCAGCACTTCTTGGTACTTTTGACTAATTTGGCGATAATATTCGACTCGACTCTCCCAGCCCCCCTGATAGAATGTTACCTGCCCGGCTTGGGTGGGATATTCAATAGAAATTGGCCGTAGCGATGAAACCAGCCGAAAAACAATATCGCCAAACCCTGTTAGATACTGTTCGGAGAGCTCCTTGGCAACCGCCAACTGCCGTTGGGTCAGCCCGGGGTGAGTTTTATCAATCGCTACAATCTCTTTAATTTTTTCTTTAAGAGTTCGATCAACCCGCCGATGAATATTTATCACTACGGCGGTAATTTTTTTCTTTCGCACCGGCACGGTGACTAGGCTACCAACCCTGATATAGGGTATAATTTGGGCAGGAGTGGCGTAGGTTAGCAACTGGGTGCTTCCCCGCGCCCCAACCACAACGTCGGCGTAAACCATACCCGCATTCTAAAGTTAAATGTCTAAAAACCAAGCAAATCAAGAACTACCGTTAGTCGCCTTAATTGGGCCGACTAATGCCGGTAAATCGACCCTGTTTAATCGTTTAACTGGTTCGTGGCAAGCCGTAACTGCCAAAGAAACCGGGACAACTCGTGATCGGGTTTACGGCGAAGTTGAGTGGAACCGCAAAAAATTTAACCTGGTAGATACCGGCGGATTGGTCGATGACGGATCGGAATTGAATCAGCGGGTTTTTGAGCAAATGCAGAGCGCTACCAACGAAGCCGATATTATTCTATTTGTTTACGACGCTATCGAAGGGCTATCTGGCCCCAATAGACAATTTTTAGATAATTTACGGGGTCGTAACGTTTGGCTTGTTGCCAATAAAGTTGACTCCGTTAACCGCGAGAAAAAGGTGGAGAACCTTAGTAAAATCGGCTTACCGTACTACGAAGTCTCGGGCGCAACTGGTCGGGGTAGCGGCGATCTACTAGATGAAATTACCAAAAATATTCCTCAAATTGATCTCGAACAGACCGGTACGCCGGTAATTGCCATTATTGGCCGACCAAATGTTGGCAAGTCATCTGTTCTTAACGCCCTAACCAACAGCAACCGGGCAGTCGTTAGCCCGGTGGCCGGCACCACCCGCGATATTGTCACCGAGCAAATCGTTATTGACGATCAAAAATATCTGCTGGCCGATACGGCTGGCGTCAGAAAACGAGGGAAAATCGAAAAGGGCGCCGAGGCTTTTAGCGTTAAGCGGGCGCTAACCGCTATCGGAAAGGCCGACTGCGCCATGGTGGTGGTTGATGCCACTGTTGGTACTGCCCGGGGCGACTTGCATCTGCTCTACTACGCCGTTGGGCTAGAAAAACCATCGGTGATAGTTTTTAACAAAGTTGACTTAGTGCCAGGCCAACCGATCCCTTTTCATGGCCATGTTTCCCGCTACGATCAGTTGGTCGTCTCGGCTAAAACCGGCCAAGGACTCACCGAACTCAAAAGCTGGATTGCTCAAAACGCCAAGCTCAAAAGCTAGTTATTTGTTAGCGTAAATTGTCACGGCCGAGCGACCAACGATGTAATTCTGAGGCACTAACCAGCCATCGCGTGAGTCCGATGAGTGGTCGCGGTTGTCGCCCATAACAAAGTATTTTCCTTCAGGAAGAGTTATCTCGTAAGTTGCCTCATTATTGCGATTAATTAGCGTCATTTCACCGGGTTCGAGATATGATTCTTCCAATAATTTGCCGTCGATCGAAACCCTCCCCCCATCAATACGCAAGGTTTCGCCTGGTAGCCCGACTACCCGTTTAATATAGTTAATATTGGGGCTGTTGGGATATTTGAAAACAACCACGTCACCGCGCTCCGGAATGTGCAACCGGTAGCTGACTTTTTCAATAAACAGATATTCGCCGTTGTGATAGTTGGGCTCCATACTGGACCCCTCAACGACAAACGGCTGGAACAGAAAGTAACGGATCGCCACCGCCGCAATAAAGACTATTCCGATAACCTTTAGAACCTCGATAACCGAGGTAAACTTTCGCATAAACAACATTGTAGCTAATTATCTGTCCAACTGGAATTGTTCACAGATTGACGATGTTTTGGGGCTCTGGGATACTGGTTTCTAGAGATGCTGCCAGTAATATTTGAGTTGGGAAGCTTTAAATTCTACTCCTTCGGGACGTTTATCGCCCTCGGAACGTTGGCTGGTGGACTCTTGATGTTCTGGTTAGCCAAACAGCGCAATCTCAAGACTCATCACTTATTCGACACCGTTCTCTACACCCTATTACTCTCGCTGGTTGGTGCCCGACTAGCGTACTACTTTATTTACGCTAAGGAATTTCAAAGTTTCTGGCAGATGTTTTATTTCTGGCAGGGCGGATTGATTGCCCTAGGTGGCATCTTAGTTGGATTCTTGGTGTATTTGTACTTTATTAAGAAGGAAAAGGATCCACTTTGGCAGATGCTCGATATCGGCGCCCTGAGCTTTTTAATTGCCTGGGCGATCGGCAAAATCGGTTGTCACCTTTCCGGTTGTTCGGCCGGGCGCTTAACCGATAGTTTTTTAGCAATTAACGGAGCTTACCCAGTCGATTTGCTAAGTATTGCTTGGGCAGTTATTCTCTTTGGATTTTTGTTTCGCTCCTGGCTAAAAGCCCGTCTAACCGATGGGGTGATATTTTTCTTAGCGATGGAAGGATTCTTTTTGGGCGAGCTGCTGATTAAAACCCTCAAGATCGACTTTGGCGAAGATATTGTCCGGATTGAGGCAATTAGCCATTTGATAATAATCGTCGCTATCTATTTACTATTCTGGAAGCTCCACGGACCAAAAATTGAGCGCACCAATATTGCCACGACAATTAAGAATTTTGTTTTTCGCCGTCGGTTCCGTAGATAAAGAGAAGCCTCCCGTCTGGGAGGCAACTAGAATCTTGGGAGATGCGAATACGGAAGTGCAATCACTTGTTTACAAAGTTGGCACGTAATAGGCAAAATTTTCGTCGGCCTTCAAATGCCCCCTAGCCAGCAATATCGATAGTGACGTGCTGGTTTCGACTGAGTCCATTATCCCGAGAACCTTTCGAGCCACCACCATCTCTCTTGGTTCATATGGGTTAATCAACCAAAGAAGCGTCTCGGTAGTAAACGGATACACTTTCTTCACAGCCTCCCTTTGAAAATGTTCGCGTATTTGTTCGGCAGTATGCCGTCCTTCACGACGCAAGAATTCCACAATCTCGTTGGTACTAATAAACGTGGTGTCTCGTTCTTTTGTAGCTGACAATGTGCGATACCTCCAAGCGGAGTATCGCAGTTTCACCTATGTTATTCAAGTAGCTTACTTGGTTGCCTTAAGGGCTGCTTTGACCTTGCCAACAACTTCTTCGAACTGTTTCGGCGAATCAATTGAGAGCTGAGCCAAGACTTTGCGGTTCAAGGTAATTTCGGCCTTGACCAACCCGTTAATAAACTGGCTGTAGGAAAGACCGTGAGCCCGAACGGCGGCGTTAAGCTGAACAATCCACAAGCGGCGAAAATCGCGCTTTTTGTTGCGGCGGTCGCGGTAGGCGTGCTGACCGGCCTTGAGCCAAGCCTGTTTGGCTTGCTTAAATAACTTACTGCGGCCAAGTTTGTAGCCCTTGGTTAGTTTAAGGATTTTTTTGTGTCGTCGACGAACTGTTGTACCGCGTTTTACTCTTGCCATATCTTAGCCTTTCAATAGGGTTTTTAACTTTTTAGCCACGGCAGTTTCGACAACAACGGTTAGCCCCTTCTGGCGCTTGGCTCTTTTGGACTTAAAGCGAGCCCGGTGGGCAACAGACATTTTACGTCCAACTAGGCGGTTGGAACCGCTGACTTTAAATCTTTTGGCTGTAGTTTTATGGGTTTTAATCTTAGGCATTTTATATAATTATTTAGTTTTTCTTAGTATGCATTGGACACGTTTGCCAATATGCAGCGGTGGCTGATCGAATTCGGCACCAATTTGCTGGCGAAACAGATCGAGCTTTTGCTTGGCAATGTCCGGAAAAATATTTTCTCGGCCACGCAAGACAACGAACACCTTGACGATACTGCCGTCGGAGAGAAACTTTTGGGCTTTCTTGGCCTTGGTCTCTATATCGTGCTCGTCGGTTTTAAACCCGAGACGGATCTCCTTCATCTCGTTGGTTTTGCTGCGAGATTGTCGAGCGTGCTTTTCCTGCTGGTACTTATACTTATTGTAATCAAGCAGTTTTGCAACCGGTGGGCTGGCTTTGGCCCCGATTTCTACTAGGTCCAGCTCCGCCTGCGCCGCTAAATAGCGGGCTTGGTCGGTAGAGACAGTCCCAGCCGATCGCCCATCGTCCATAATCAAATGAACTTCTGGCGAGCTAATCTCTCCGTTGATACGAGCCGACTTTTCTATCTTATCTCCCACACCAATATTTCCGAGACAGTGTTTCGGTTAACGTGCATTCAAACTGGGTTGGTTTTGGTAACCCACTTGTCCTGAATGTTCTTGCAAACAATACATTTACTCAAGAACTGTACCACGTTTGGTGATTAGTTTCAATGACTCGGGGAGCAACCTAAGCTCGAGCGGGGTTTGAGCAACCTTGGCGTTGCCAACGATTAGCGCCAAGGCTGGTTCCGTGACAATTCTTACCTGTTTGGCGTGGAAAGTACTTTGGGAGGTAAGTGTCTCCGATGCCCTCTTGAACAATCCAAAAATTTTCTTCGGTTCGCTAACGTGCGCGCTCTCAATAAATATATTAAGGCCTCGATCGATCCTTAGCGTATTAAAATAGGAGTGAACTCGAACTTTATTGTCTATCACCAGGCTAACTTTGGCGATTTTTGGTGGGAGAATATGGGCGTCTAAAAAGAAGGCGCTATCTGGTTCGATCACCACAACTGAGTGGGTTGTTAACCGACGTTTTTTGAGCGACTCGGCCGACCCTCTGATGTCGGAGGTACCAATCAAACCGGTCACTAACCGCGAAGCGTTGACCGGCACAATCCCTAACACTGCCTTGCCGAGCGAAGCGATCGCCACCTCGTCGATATGGTCATCGGCGCCAACCGCCACAATCGTTGAGTAACCTTTGGAGATCCCCATCTGGGTTAGCTCGGTCGGAGTGCGGGCTGGGCTGGCAGTAACCATCTCGCCGGCAATTCCCAGGTTCGTCAAAGTATCCCTAAGCTTCTGGTAGGTTTGTCTAACCGCACGACTAGAAGGAGATTCGAGGACGTAGTAATACATTTTTATCCAGCGACTCGCTGGGGAAAATTATTCTTCGTCGGGTTTGAGTTCAACTTCGTCGCTCAATGGCAAGGATGACTCTTCTTTGGCCTCGGCTTGGGCCTCTGCCAGGGTTTCCTCGGCATTATCTGGATCTGGCTCTGAATCAGCCGTCTCAACTGCCGCGTCATCGTCCATCCCCATTGTTACTTTGCCAGTTATCTGGGCTCCTGAGCGAACCACAAAATCTTTTGTTACCACGCTCCCGAATATCTTGCCTGTCTCCATTACCTCGAGCTTCTCCGAAGCATCGATCGATCCACGGACTACTCCGGCAACAGTAATAATCTTGCCTCTAATCGGACCCTTTATCTGGGCTGATTGGCCAACGGTAACGGTTTTTTCCGATACCACTTCGCCATCAACCATCCCGTAAACCGAGACGTCGTTTTGGTCTTTTAACGTGCCCGACAAAGCAACGTTAACACCAACGACTGTTCCCGGACCGGTACTCTCTCCGTCTTGTATTTGACCTTTTAGCATTATGCCTCCCTTCTTTCTACCTACTCTTTGTAGCCAAGCGCCGGGGAATTGCAAGACCCTGTCACCCTTGTACTTTTGAGTATTTTTGTGTTACACTGCCCCCAGCACACGCGTATACGAGTGCTTCAGAAGAGAAATCAGAAGAGAAAGGAGAGCGTTTAATGGAAAAAATCCGAGTCGTTGGCGCCAGAACTCACAATTTAAAAAACCTCACAGTTGAGATACCCAAAAACAAAATCACCGTCATCACCGGTTTATCGGGATCGGGAAAATCGTCGCTGGCTTTTGATACCATCTTTGCCGAAGGCCAACGCCGTTATGTTGAGAGTCTTTCTTCCTATGTCCGGCAATTTATGAGCGATATGGAGAAGCCAGATTTTGATTATATCGAAGGTCTCGCCCCGGCCATTGCTATCGACCAAAAAACCGCCGCTCGTAACCCTCGCTCAACTGTCGCCACCACTACCGAAATCTACGACTTTTTGCGCCTATTATTTTCACGCACCGGCACCCCGCACTGCCCGAAATGTGGCATTGAGGTTAAGGCCCAAAACTCCGAGACAATTGCCAAGCTTATTCTCAAGGATTTTACCGATAACGACCATTTGAAAGCCAAGATTTTCGCCACAGTCATCCAAAGTAAAAAAGGCGAGCATAAATATCATCTTAAGCAGGGCCGCAAGGCCGGAGTACTGCGAGTTCGCCTTGATAAAGTCGAGATCGACATCGACGAAGCCCTTAATTTAAATATCGACAAAAACAAACGCCACACCTTGGAATTTATGGTCGGCCAGATTGATTTTCCAGTTAGCAACGACCAATCCCGCGATTTAGTGCTAATTGATCTGTTAAAAATCGTCGAAAAAGGCCTTCACAACGGCAACGGTATGCTGGTAGTGGTGGCTCCGGAGAGCAAGAAAGAGCAGTTCTACTCCCACCGCTTCGCTTGTGAGCAATGTGGTTGGCAATTCCCGGACATTGAGCCACGAATTTTCTCGTTTAATAACCCCGAAGGTGCTTGTCAGACCTGTCAGGGTCTAGGCGTCCGATTGGTTGCCGACCCAGAGCTGGTTCTACCCAACCCCCGCCTAACCGTTGCCGAAGGAGCAATCCGCCCTTGGAGCCGAACTACCAGCCAAGGCAGCTGGCACCAAAAGGCCCTCGCCCAATTATCGAAAAAATATAATTTTAGCCTTGACACCCCAGTTGGCGAATTGCAGGATGAGATGCTAAAAATCCTTCTGCACGGGGAGCCGGGCGAGGACGACGAGCGTTTCGAGGGTGTGTTGCCGAATTTGGAGCGCCGCTACCAAGAAACTGATTCCGAGTACCTCAAAGCCGAGATCGAAAAATATATGGTAGAGAAAGTCTGCCAGGTCTGTAGCGGCCAGCGCCTGCGGGTAGAGGTGCTATCAATCACTATCGACAACAAAAATATTATCGACGTCACCAATATGACGATCGAACAGGCCTCTAGCTTCTTTAAGACCCTGGCCAAAAAGATTAACGACGAGGGTAGCAAAATTGTCTCGCCGATCGTTAAGGAAGTTACCCAACGCCTCGAGTATCTGCTGGAAGTTGGCCTGGGCTATCTAACACTCAATCGCACCACCTCGACATTGGCGGGCGGCGAGGCCCAACGTATTCGCTTGGCTAATCAGCTCGGCTCCGGTTTGACCGGTGTTGTTTATATCCTTGATGAGCCATCAATCGGCCTGCATTCGCGCGATCACGAAAAACTTTTGAAAACCATCGAGGAACTACGCAATCGCGACAACACGGTAATTATCGTTGAGCACGACAAAGAAACGATGCTCCGCGCCGACTATGTTATCGATATGGGTCCGGGAGCGGGCGAACAGGGCGGCGAAATTATCGCCCAGGGCACACCCAAACAAATTATGGCCGATCCCGCATCGCTAACCGGTAAATACCTCTCTGGCCAGATGAGTATTGCCCTACCCAAGCATCGCCACCAACACACCGACGGCGAAATTACCGTTAAGGGTGCCACCGGCAACAATCTCAAGAACATTAACGCAACCTTTCCCTTGAACAAGCTAATTTGTGTCACCGGTGTTTCCGGTAGCGGTAAATCGACTTTGGTCGAAGATACTATGGCCGTTGCCCTGGAAAAACATTTCCACAGCAACCAAGCCGAATCAGCGCCCCATAAAGCGATTACCGGTATCGAGCAGATCGACGGCATTATCAATATTGACCAAACCGCTATTGGCCGAACCCCCCGCAGTAACCCGGCCACCTACACCGGCGCACTCGGGCCAATTCGCGAACATTTTGCCAATACCCAGGAGTCGCTTAACCGTGGCTACGATCCATCACGCTTTAGTTTCAACTTGCGCGGCGGCCGCTGTGAGAACTGCCGCGGCGACGGTCAGATTAAAATTGAGATGAACTTTTTGCCGGATGTTTACGTAACTTGTTCGGAGTGTAAGGGCCGCCGTTACAGCGCCGAAACGCTGGAAATTAAATACAAAACCAAAGATATCAGCGAAGTCTTAAAAATGACCGTCGACGAAGCCCTGGATTTCTTTGACAAAGAGCTGGAAGTCCGCGAAAAACTTGAGATTCTCCAAGCCGTTGGCTTGGGCTATGTTCGCCTTGGCCAACCGGCCACCACCCTATCCGGCGGTGAGGCCCAACGGATTAAGTTGGCCGCTGAGCTGGCCAAAAAAGATACCGGCAAAACCCTCTATATTTTGGACGAACCAACCACCGGCCTGCATTTTGATGACATCCAACGCCTGTTGGAAGTCCTTTATCAATTAGTCGATCGCGGTAACACGGTAATTATTATTGAACACAATATTGATGTGATTAAATGCGCCGACTGGGTGATTGATATGGGCCCAGACGGCGGCGATAAGGGCGGCGAGATCGTTGCCCAGGGCACACCGGAAGAAATTGCCAGGACAAAGGGTTCGATAACTGGTAAGTTTTTGGCAGAGCAAATTAATGCCAAAACCACCCAGCCTGCCAAAATTAATACTCACGCCTAAGTTTTCCACCGAAGTTAAGCTTCGCCAAGAGCGAGGTATCCAAAAAATTGTAGGTGTCGACGAAGTCGGTCGCGGCGCTTTAGCCGGGCCGCTAATTGTCTGCGCCATTGAACTAACCAGCGAAATTGCCGGCATCAACGACTCCAAGCTAATTAACCCACCCGGCCGGGTTATTCTTTGTGGGCAAATCCGCGCCTTGGCCGAACAAATCCGCTTTGGCTGGGCAACCAATCTGGAGATTGACGAGTTGGGTTTGGCCGCTGCTCAAAGATTGGCTTACCAGCGGGCATTGAATGATATCGACGCCGAATTAGTTCTGACCGACAACATTGCCCTAGATCGCCCCCACATTAGTAAAGTCCGCGGCGATCAGTTTTTCTACTCGGTGGCAGCCGCTTCGATTGTTGCCAAAACCCTACGCGACACCTTGATGCGTTCGTACCACCAATTTTTCCCCAACTATTTTTGGCAGAACAATGCTGGCTACGGCACCAAAGCCCATTTCGACGCCATTGCCCGACACGGAACAACCAAGCTGCATCGACAAAGCTTCTTATAAAAAGACCGCAGCGCTTGGACCAGCAATGTTACGCTGCGGTTTAAATGAGACTGCTACTCATGCGTCAGATGCGCATGTTTGCAAGATAACCTTACACTCCCGCCTTGATTTTTCCAATGTTTTATGGTATGGTTACGGCGAAATCCAAGTGGTCGCGCATTAACATGTGAGGAAAGTCCGGGCACCGCAGAGACGCGCTCCAGCTAACGGCTGGCGCTCGCAAGGGTAGGGAAAGTAGCACAGAGACAATACCGCTCCAATGCTTCGCATTGGGAAACTCTAAATTCGAAACTCTAAATCCTAAACAAATTCAAAATATTAAATTCAAATGTTTTAAACTTTTGGATTTTGGTAATTGGAGATTGTTTAGAGTTTAGAAATTAGGATTTGGGATTTCCAATGCGTAGCATTGGTAGTAAGGGTGAAAAGAGTAGTGTAAGAGACTACAGCACTGCCAGAGATGGTAAGTGAAGGCGAAACCCAGCGTGGTGCAAGATAAGCGGACCAGTATTCAATCATAAGTTTGGACTCCCTAATCGGGAGAAAGAGCTCCACTGCGGTCTCGCAGTTGAATATTTGGCCTTATCGCACGAGCACAATATACGTTTTACGTATATTGTCCGAATGGCGTTTACGTCATTAGATAGATGATCACGGATCCAATGGATCCACACTGAGCCTGTCGAAGGGGAACCCCTCGACTACGCTCGGGGTAAACAGAACCCGGCTTACGGATTTCCCAAATCGAGCTCCTCACGGAGCTCTTTTTGGTACTGACAAACTACAGTTTTCAGAGTAAAATATGTATATTCCACCCTTCACTAAAGCTACGGGTGGCTGATCCCGGGTCGTCTAATGGTAGGACATGGGCCTTTGAAGCCCAGTATCTTGGTTCGAATCCAAGCCCGGGAGC
>JBBDZM010000007.1:0-10409 GCA_040900165.1 Patescibacteria group bacterium
GTAGGACATGGGCCTTTGAAGCCCAGTATCTTGGTTCGAATCCAAGCCCGGGAGCGAGGAGCGTAGCGACGAGCGGACGGGCTTGGATCTAGGAGCGCAGCGACTTTCGTCTCCAAGCCCGGGAGCACGACAATGCCCACCTTTTGGTGGGTTTTGTTGTGCTCGTGAATTAATTCGAACCAGTGCGATTAGCACGGGGCTCGATTACGAACCGAGCGCAGCGAGGTGAGGAATACCGCAGCGAAGCGGAGGGTAATCCAAGCCCGGGAGCAAAACACAAACCGCAATATTTCTCTAACCACTTGTATACGTTATAACGTATATTTTCTCATGCTACGTTTTTCGCTAAAGTCGAGGTAACTGCTGGACTTACCGGCTGCTATACACGGCGGGATACGCCGTGTAAGTCGCTTACTAGCGACTATAGTGTCCGAGAAACGGATACTAAGCAGCTTACCGGCTGCTATAATACAACCAGATTGTACCTGGAGATATCGATGAGATTATACGAGTTTTCCGAATCCTTGCTCGATACACCGAGCCATCACATTGTCATTGGCCTCTCCGGTGTCCCCGGAGCCGGGAAAACGACGATTATCCAACAACTGATTACCGACTGCCTCGATGAAGCTGGCTATGTCCGCAGTCTGACAACCCGACCACGCCGCTCCGATGACCGGGGCGATGAATACGAGTACATCACGGAAGTCGAGTTCAGCCTGTTGGAGGAGCAAGGCGCCGTTACCTGGAAAGTTGGCGCCCACGGTAAGTTCTACGGTAATACCTATGAACAGTTCTTTGAGGCAATGCGCTATTTTCGTTTCTCGCTAATAGCCATCACCCCGGAGACGATCTTGAAGATCTGCGGCATTATCCCCCGACCCCGCCTACGGCTGTTTCACTTGGTTGCTCCTAATCAAGACGAACAAACACGGCGGTTGGCCGAACGGGGTGAGTGTCAGACGGCGATCGAACACCGCGTGATCACTAGCCGGACTTGGGAACGCCAAGTCGAGAGTCTTGCCGACCCTCAAACCTGCCCAATCATCTTTATCAGCCAAGGCACTGTCCGCGACATGTATATGGAGTTTATCAGCTCCCTCGACCTGCCCACCCGATAACGGTGGGCCTCTTTTTTACCGACATACTTGTATTATTGTTTGCTATTTGCTGTATACTTAACGTACTAGAGACTGCTAGCTAGGTAATATAAATTTGTAGTTCAATTGAGGAGCAGTTAACTGGAAGCCCCAGCTTACCTCAGGAACGTAAAGAAAGAGGATAAGTATATGGCTAAGAAGCTATTTGTGGGATCACTCCCATACAGTATAAACGATGAACAGCTAAAAGCTCATTTTGAGAAGTTTGGCGAGATTACATCGGCGTCTGTCGTTATGGATAAGTTCGACAAAACCCGCTCACGCGGATTTGGTTTTGTGGAAATGCCAAACGATGAGGAAGCGCAAAAAGCTATTGACGAATTGAACGGCAAGGAACTTGATGGCCGAGCAATCACCGTTAGTGAAGCCCGTCCACGTGAAGATCGCCCAAATCGCGACTTCGGTGGCAACCGACGTTAAGTAACCCTTAACGCTCGCAAAAAAGCGCCCAGCAATGGGCGCTTTTTTGTTGACAGCTAATCTATTTGGAATAACCTAGTTGGGTAGGGTGCGAAAAGTCACCCAAGTACTAAGGAGGTTTATGAATAGAATTGGAGTTGCTGGGTTAGCCGTTATGCTGGCCCTAGTATTAACCACACCGAGTTTGGCTCAAAATGGTCGATCGGCCAGAGCTCATGACGCCAAGCTGTCCGCCCAAGAACGGGTAGCAGCAATTAAAACAAAGATCGCCGAACAAAAAGCAACCGTTAAAGCTGATGTTTGTGCTCGCAGACAAGAGCGACTCAACAACGTCGTTATTCGTCTCCATAATCAGGCAACGCGGCTAAAAACAGTTATCGACACCATGTTTATCCGTGTTCAGGGTTTCCACGACCAAGGCCAGCTGACAGTGGAAAACTACACCGAGCTAAAAGCGGCTGTTGATACCGCTAGTGCCGATGCCGATGCCGCCGTTAGCGCCGTTGAAACCTTCACTATTACGATCGATTGTCAGAACGCTAAGCTTGGCGAACAGCTCGATGGTTTCCGCACCGCCATCAAGGATACCCGAACGGCCCTAAAGGATTATCGCAAAGCGCTAGTCGATCTAATTAGTGCGATGAATAATTCCGCCAAAGCCGAGGACAACGCAGCAGCTGACGATAACGACGATAACGGAGAGGAGCAGTAATGGAAAATATTACGCCCGACCAAAATATGACCACCAGCAACGCTCCCCAACCAAAATCCAGCTTGCCAACAATCCTGATCATTATCTTAATACTGTTGCTAGGGTTCGTTGGTTGGTGGTTGTTTAGCACTAATAGCCCAACCAGCACCGTGGACGACTCTTCTGGCACTGCCGTTCCGGAAATTGACAGTAACGCCGATCTTAACAAAGATAGCACGACTAATTTCCTGACTGATGCTAGTATCGATGCGGCACTAGACACCTCCGAGATTGATAGCGCGCTCGGTAATTAATCATATCGCGCTCGCAAAAAAGCGGCCAGCAATGGGCGCTTTTTTGTTAAGGTAAAATACAGCTATGGAAATTGAATTTCTAGAAACCGACCTGCCGAAAGTCGCCAAAAAACTCAAAGGCCAATTCAAAGCCGGCGATATCGTTGGCTTTTCCGGCCAACTCGCCGCCGGTAAAACTACCTTGATTAGCCAAATCGTCTTGGCTTATGGCTACACTGGCCGGGTCTCCAGCCCAACTTTTGTCATTGAGCATCGCTATCCTCTGAGCGACAATCAAAAGATCAATGAGATTATCCATCTCGATCTCTATCGCTTGAACCAGGAGGATTTGGGCTCAATAGCGGACAAAGAACGCCCGCTTAGCAGTTTCCACGCTGCCATTGATTGGGCGGAGTATCGCCATCAAAAGAGGATGCTGGTTTTTGTCGAGTGGCCGGAGCGCTTGAATGCCGGCTTACTGCCAATTAATAAACAAGTTAATATCGAAATAATTAATGAAAAGAAAAGAAAACTTACCTTATCCAATAATCCTACTAATTGACACTGCCGAGCGCGAACAAACGGCAGTTGCATTAATTACCGCGGGTATTTCGCCAAAAATCGAAGCACAAAATTCCCGGGCCCAAAAATTGCCGGTCTTAATTGACCAGCTATTAATTTCCGCAAAAATCCTTCCGGCGTCAGTTAAGGCAGTGGCGATTGTTAAACGAGATGGGTCGGTTACTGCCATTCGTATTGGCACGGCCGTTGCCAATACCTTTGCCTGGCTCAACCGCTTGCCGATTATTGAAGTGTCAGCGAGCGGTATCGACGAAGCCGTTAAAAAAATCCGCCACGGCCAGATCGATAGAGTGGCTAAAGTTAGTCGCCCGCTCTCCTAAATCAGACACTTACAAGCTACGGGATACTTATGCTAAAGTTATAGAGCTATGCTGTTTCGAAAAAAACCCGCCATCGACCAACCAATCACCCGCATCAAGCCCCGCCGCAACAAAAAGTTGCGCGCCTTTTTTTGGGGCTTAACTCTGATAGTTGTCGGCATAATTACCTGGGTGGGCGTTACCGGGATTATCGCCTTTAATAATATCCAGGCCAAAAACGACGGCGATGGGCCGGATTTCTTTAAGTACGGCGGCAATATCGACCCCAACTCACTGACGGAGGGAGCTAGCAGAATCAACACGCTCTTAATTGGCGCCGATAACGCCGCCGGCTTAACTGACAGTATCCAAATTTATTCAGTTGACCCGATCAACAATACGCTGGCGATGCTATCGGTACCGCGCGATCTCTACGTGGATAACCCATTGGGTGGAAAATCAAAAATTAACGAAATCTATAATGCCGGTATTAAAAAATGCGCGCTCAGCGGCAACTGCGACCCCGACGTCGACCAAGGCGCTTCGGCGCTCAAGAAAGTGCTGGAGACAATCTTGGGTATCCGGGTGCATTACTTTGCCCGAGCTGATTTCCAGGGCTTCAAAAGTGTCGTCGATTCCATCGGCGGTGTATCTATTTATGTCGAGAAAGCGCTGAGCGATTCGAACTTCCCCTGTGAGAACGATGCCAGCAAACCCTGTGGTTATTTCCAGCCGGCCGGTACCTTTAATATGACTGGCTCCCAGGCCTTAAAGTACGCCCGTTGTCGCGGTGGCAACTGTGGGAGCGACTTTGGTCGAGCCGCTCGCCAGCAACAGGTGGTGGAAGCAATTCGCGAAAAAACTTTGAGTTTAGGAATAATCTCCAATCCCAAAAGAGTTACCGACACTATCTCCGCTATTGGCAATCACTTACGAACCGACCTAAAAATAACTGAGATGACTAAGTTGTTTGAGCTAGTCCAGAATGTCGATAAAACCAAGACTATTGCCAAGGTAATTGATAACGGCCCCAGCGGTCCGTTGATGTCTAGCCATAATATTTACGGGCAATATATCCTTATCCCCAAGGCCGGCGAGAATGATTGGAGCAAGGTTCATCAGTTTGTCCTAACCGCTATGCCTGAGCCGTACTTGATCAAAGAAAACGCCAAGATCGTGGTGATTGATGCCTCCGGCAAAAAAATCGGCAAGGATGTTACTGCTGCGCTTAAGGCCGTTGGTTATAACGTGATTGCCACCGAAACCGTCGCCACTACTACCACCGAAACCACAATTTGGGGCAAAGACGGTAATCCCTACACCAATGCCCTATTAAAGAAACGCCTGTTGGCAACGGTTATCACCGGTGAGCCAACAACAGCTGCCCTTGAGAAAGATTTTGTCCTTGTCATCGGGACAAATTACGTCTTAAAGTAAGGTATGCTACTGCGTAACCTCCCTCCGCTAGCCCTGCTGGCCTGTTGGGCAGTGATGTTTGCCGGGCTATTTGTGATGTGGCGACTGTTGCCAACTGGCTTGTCGCAGATATCGGTCTTAATCTTAGTCATTGTTGCCACGGTTGTGGGCTACCGCGGCAACGTTCTACCAACTGTCTATACCACGGCCCTAATTGGCTTGGCCTTAATTAACTACGTTCAGGCAAGTTTCGCCCTAGCGCCAATTGTCGGTTCGGTGGCTGTGTTTTTGCTAATTGTTTTAATTACTTGGATAAAAAACCAATTCCACAGTACTAGTGTCGGCCGGCTAGAAGCAGTTCTGCTGGCGTTTTTTGTCTCTCAGGCCAATAGTATCGCCTCGCTCTGGCCGGTGTCGTTCTATAACCGGGCGCTAATTGTTGGTCTGGTGTTTTACTTGTTCTGGCATATTTTTGAACAGCGTGATGACGGGCAGGTAAAACTGGCCGGACATTTCGTGTTTGTGGGTATCATTGCTATTCTGATACTAGGAAGCATCATATGGGCAAACTTTCCCCAATTACTGTCGTTTTAGATTGGCTTAAGGCGTTTTTGGGATTGCTTTGGCAATTAATCAAATGGCTCGGCAGATTTTTGTTGCTTGGATACAACCGAGTCCGAAATTGGCTAAGAATTCATGTGCCGTTTGTCGAGGCGATCATTCAGCGCCATATCCACAACCCGGCAACCATCTTTATCGATATCTCCGTATTAATTTTGACTCTTTACGTAGTGTTCGGTGGCGTCGGCTATATTGCCGCCTATCACAATAAATCCGAGAGTCGACTAACCGAAAACATTACCGCGCTCTATCCTTTGCCGGCCGTTAAAGTCAATAACTCCTATGTCTGGGCGCACAAATTTTTACAGCGATTACGATTTCTAAATACCTTTGACTCCCAGGCACCAAAAGATGTCGCCAAGAAACTCCCGACTGCCAGTGAGCTGCGCCAACAGATTGTTTCCGGCTTAATCGAAGACCAGGTAATTTTATTGGAAGCGACCGAGCTAGGCGTCCGGGTAACGCCCGAGGAGCTGGATACTGCTTTCAACGATCAGAAAAAGCAGACCAAAAATTTCGAGGCAACCCTAAAAAAGCTCTACGGGATGTCGCCACAGGAGTTCAAACAAGTGATTGCCGAGCGGATTCTCAAGGAAAAGGTTAAAAGTGTTGTCATAACAAGAATCCGGGTTCGCCACGTCCTTACCTCAACATTGTCGGCCGCTAATGAAGCATATGACAGGTTAGCTAAAGGCGATACGTTTGAAAAAGTCGTAACCAAATATACCCAGGATAACCAAACCAAAAAAACTGGCGGTGATTTGGGTTATTGGACTCAGGGAGAGCTAACGGCGGCGGTTTCGACAACCTTTGAGCGAGCGGCTTTTTCCCTAAAACTAAAAAAAATATCCAAACCCGTCCAAACAAAGTTTGGTTATCATCTTATTCAAGTTACCGAACGTAGTGATAAAGACTTTAGAACCTACGCCGATTGGTATAAAGCCACTTTGGCCAACTACCAAGTAAAAGTTTACATTCCCTACTAGCGCCTTTCTTGGGAAGCAAAAAATTGGTAGAATACTTGGGTACCTTACCCGTCATGCGTCCGTAGCTTAGCCTGGTTTAAAGCGCCTCCCTGTCACGGAGGAGAGCGCCGGTTCGAATCCGGTCGGACGCGCAAAAAATATACTCAGCTTTTGCTGGGGATATTTGTTACGAACCGGATGAGAACCAGTGGCGAAGCCACTGGGCTCGATTACGAGCCGAGTCCTGCGAGGCGAGGAATACCGTAGCGAAGCGAAGGGTAATCCGGTCGGACGCGCAACATTGACACCTTTTTTAGTTTCGGCCAATCTAACAGCATGGAAGACCAAAAAGGGTACGGCAGTAATTGGAAGAAGTGGCTGTGGATTTATATTGTTGTCGGTCTAGTTGTCTACGGGGCAATTTATTTTTACTCCGCCAGCAAAAATAGCTCCAGCGATACTCCTGGACAAACCAACAGTATCTACTAATCTCAAAGGGTGGATACCGATCTGCCGGAAATAAAAATTAAGCGCTACCGGGCAAGCCGCAGTTTGAAACTGCGGGTTATTGATGACGGTAGTATTGTTGTTACGGCTCACCCATTTGTTTCCGAGCGCCAAATCCACCGGTTTGTCGCCGAACATCAGGATTGGATCACTGAAAAACTAGCGGTTATTAATAAAAACCAACACCACCTTACCGCTAATCGCCAAAGTCTGCCGTTTCGGGGGAAAGATTACGCCTTTCGCCTAGCGATCAGTCGCCAACGCCCCAAGGCAGAGTTGGGCGACACCACCCTAACAGTTTCTGCTCCATCGGAGAGCCATAGTGTTGTCCGCTCAACGCTGGAAAAATGGTACAAAAAGCAAGCCAAAGTTTATTTTGAAAAACGGGTGCCGCTCTTGGCCGATCTGGTTAATAGCGACGTTACCCGCGTCACAATTCGCTCCCAACGCAGTCGCTGGGGCTCCTGCTCTAGCCGCCAGACAATTTCGTTAAATTGGCGCTTAATCCTCTGCCCCGACTGGGTGAGTGACTATGTTATCTACCACGAACTAGCCCATTTAACGCATATGAACCATTCCCGAGTTTTTTGGGGTTTAGTTGCCGATTACTTTCCGAGATATAAAGAAGCGGAACGCTGGCTCAAAGTGCATCACCAACTACTCGTTTTCTGATCTGACATTGGCAGGCTCACCGTTCCTTGCTAATGTTTGAGAGATGAAATACTTATTGTACGGTGTCGTTGCCGCCGCACTGATTGCCAGCGCTTCCTGGTACTACTCTACAAAGATGAAGAAAGCTCCCGAGTCTGATACCAGTCAAACATCAGCGCCTGATACCAAAAAAGAAGTCACAACGGAAACCGGCTCGACTTCGTCCGGTGCTGTCATCCCTGGTACAAAAATTATTGGGAATTACTACCAATACTCCGACAGTGGCTACACCGCCGCCAAAGCCGCCCATCGGCCGATCTTTCTCTACTTCTACGCCAACTGGTGCCCAACTTGCGCCCAACAGGAGCCAGTCGTTCAGGAATTGATGGGCGAGATCTCCGATGCCAAGAAGCTCGATGACCTCGTCGCCTTCCGGGTTAATTTCAACGATTCGGATACCGACAACGCCGAAGAGGCGCTCGCCCGCGAGTTCGGCGTTACCTACCAACACACGATGTTTGTGTTGGACGAGGACGGTAATCAGTACCAAAAATTTCTCGGTCAAACCTCTAAAGATACCTTAAAGAACGCTTTCGGCGACGTTGCTGGGATCTAATAGTATAAATTCTAAATCCTAAGTTCTAAACTCTAATAAAATACCAAATGCCAAACTCAAAACTCCAAATAGACGTTAGAATTTCGGATTTAGAGTTTAGGATTTACGTTCAATGATTGAATCATTGAACGTCGGCATTGCCTTTGCCGCCGGCCTGCTTAGTTTTGCCAGCCCGTGCGTGATTGTCTTGGTGCCAATATTTCTATCGAACTTGGCCGGCGTCAAAATTGACGAGGCCGACGTGCCCGGCACTCAACGCCGGCTCCATTTGGCGACTTGGCTGTTTGTGATCGGCTTTACTGTTACCTTCACCATTTTTGGGGCTGTGGCCGGACTGTTTGCCAGGCAGTTTGTTGATTTCAGTTACTACTTCAACATTATCGCTGGTATTTTGATTATTTTCTTTGGCCTCACGATGGTGGAGGTGATTAAGCTTTCCTGGCTACAGCGAACCCTGCGGATTAACGTCTCCAAAGAGCGCGGCACGTTGTATCCGTTGTTGATGGGCATTGCTTTTGCCGCCGGTTGGACGCCCTGTGTCGGCCCGGTTTTGGCGGCGATTTTACTGTTGGCCGGCGCCAGCAATTCGGTGGCCGTTGGCAGTTTTTACCTGCTCATTTACAGTTTGGGCTTAATGATTCCGTTCCTACTTGTTGGTTATTTTCTCAAATCTTCTCAAACCGTTATTCACAAAATCTCAAGATACTTAAACGTCATTAAATGGGTCGCCGGGCTGATCGTTATCGGCCTCGGCATCCTGCTAATCACCGGCGATTTAGGCCGCTTTATCAGCTATTTCTACTTCTTAAGGCCGCCTGGGCTTTAGACATTAAACAAAAACTCCACCACGTCGCCGTCTTGGACGGTGTAGTCCTTGCCTTCGCTACGCATTTTGCCAGCATCTTTAATGGCTTTTTCGGAGCCGTACTTCTCTAAGTCTGCCACATTAAAAACCTGGGCGCGGATAAAACCTTTTTCAAAATCGGTGTGGATTTTTCCGGCCGCCTGCGGCGCTTTCGTGCCTTTGACGATTGTCCAAGCGTGGGATTCTGTTGGCCCAGCGGTAAAAAAGGTAATTAACCCCAGCAGTTCGTAACCAGCTTTAATCATCTCGCCCAGACCGCTTTTTAGCCCCAACTGCTCACGGTATTCCTGCTGATCGGCCTCCGGTAGCTCAACCACTTCACTCTCCGTTTTGACCGAGATCGCTACAAATTTTACCCCCTCGTTTTCGGCCTGTTTCTGAACTGCCGAAATGTCGCTGGTTTCATCGTCGATATTAGCCACGTACATCAGCGGCTTGGCCGTTAAAAACTGGAAAGGTCCCAGCTGACTGGCGAGCTCTGCATCAATCCGGAGCGGCTGACCGTCGTTCAACAGCGCAATGGCCGCTTCCAGCGTCGCCGTTACTTTAATTGCGTCTTTTTCGCCTTTCTTAACTTTCTCTCGGTTATTAGCATATATCTTTTCTGCCTGCTCTAAATCAGCCAAAACTAACTCGGTGTTGATGGTAGCAATGTCGTTAGCCGGATCAATATCGCCGTGAACATGAGTTACGTTAGGGTCCGTGAACACCCGGATCACTTCGGCAATAGCGTCGACAGACCGGATGTGACTTAAGAACTTGTTACCCAGCCCCTCGCCCTGGGCCGCCCCCTTGACCAATCCGGCAATATCAACAAACTTGATTGTCGCCGGCACGGTTTTGGCTGACTGGTAGGCTTTTGTCAGAAACTCCAAACGCTCATCCGGCACCTCAACAATACCGACGTTGGGTTCAATGGTTGTAAACGGAAAATTCCCCACTAAAGCGCCCTTGTCCGCCGTAGCTTTAGCAAAGGCGGAGGCTTTCGTAAATGCGTTAAAAAGTGACGACTTACCGACATTGGGTAGGCCGATAATTCCAACTTCCATCAGGAGGGCTGTTTACTGCTCGACTGACGAGCATATCTGCTATGCGACATAGGCTAATTTTACCCTGAAAGCTGTTCATTGACAGCCCTAGTTAAGCCGGTTATCATAACTAAGCAAATTAATAGTTTGTAGATGGTGAAGGCGGTGAGATTCCGCCACTGTGCCGCAACGGTAAACCCTGAGCTTGTCGAAGGGAAGTCCGGTCCCATCTTTAAAGATATCCGAGCAGAAATAAATTAGTTTCCTCGATGCTTGGCGAGGATTTTTTAGAAAG
>JBBDZM010000007.1:10509-26615 GCA_040900165.1 Patescibacteria group bacterium
ATCCGAGCAGAAATAAATTAGTTTCCTCGATGCTTGGCGAGGATTTTTTAGAAAGGTGCCAATGAAACAACGAAGTGCGTATTATGTAGTAGCAGCGATTATTTTTATTTTCGGATTATTTTTGATAATCCCCAACCCCGTTGTTGGGCCAGTTAGCGATACTTCGCAGACCAGTACGATAAGTTACCAAGGAGTTGAGGGTAAAAACGCCCTCGATCTATTGAAAGATTCACACGACGTTGAGACCAAACACTACGATTTTGGAGACTTAGTAACTGCCATCGACGGCAAGAGCGCTGATGCCACGACATTCTGGGCCTTCTACGTTAACGGAAAAATGGCCGAGGTTGGTGCGAGCGACTATCAGACCAAAACTGGTGACCAGATTGAGTGGAGGCTGGAAAATATCAACTAGCTCGACAAATCACGCTAAGTAATTAGACTAAATATATGGATAAAAACATTGTCGACGAGCCAGGCCGAGCCGTTTATTGGCTGCTAGCCATTTTCGCAGTAGTTGTACTGGTAGCCCTGGCAGTGTTTTTCTACGTTAGTATTTATTAGAGCGAGATTTTCTTTTGGCGGATTTCTTCGCGCAAATTCTTTTCGATGTCGCGCTTTTTGATAGTTTCCCGGTTATCTTTTTTGCTTTTGCGAGTTCCCAGAGCAATTTTTAGCTTAGCTCGCCCGTGCTTAAGGTACAGCTCTAACGGTAAGACCGTAAAATTGCCGCTAGCTAGTTTGCCGATAATCCGGTTAATTTCCTGGCGGTGCATAAGCAATTTTCTGGTCCTGGTCGGATCGCCGCCAATCGACATAATTTTGCCGCCAACCCACCAAAGTTCGGCCTGGCCATTGGCGATAAACGGTTTGATGTAGCTACCTGTGAGAACGACTTTCTTGGCCCGAATCGCTTTAATCTCATCGCCCTGCAACGCCAAACCCGCCTCCCAATCCTCGTGGATTTGATAGTCAAACCGGCCTTTTTTGTTTTCGGAAATCGGTTTCATACCCAAAGTTTATCGTTTGCATTCCTTCAAGGCTACTGTTAAGAACTAAGCAAGGTTCAAAATGAACATTATAGCAATAGTTACGCTCGTTACCGTTAAGGTGCGTCTAGATGATTTGTCTCTAGCAACCACAGACTGGCATCAAGCCACTGTTGTGCTTGACCCTCCAGATGACGAACTGGCCAAGATGTTTGAGGGTGTACCTGGCTACGGAGAACCCATCCGGGGTGAGGGAATTCATTTCGTTCAGCAAGAGGTGATTCGCCACATAAGACAGCGGTGGCCAAACGCGCAGACTATCCTCAACCCGGTTGAGATAACTGTATAGAGACCAAGGAGGGCTAGCCATGTCCTCCTTTTATCTATTAGGGTAAAATCGACCTATGTTAAGTGCGCTAATCAAGCAGGAAGAAAAACGGCAGCAAGAAACCGTCAATTTAATTGCCTCGGAGAATTACCCGTCGGAAGCGGTCCGGATGGCTGTTGGCTCGGTATTATCCAGTAAATATGCCGAAGGATATCCCGGCAAGCGCTACTACTCCGGCACGAAATTTGTTGATGAAATTGAAACAACGGTCCAGGATTTGGCTCGGAAAGTTTTTACTACGGATTACCACGTTAACGTCCAACCGTACTCTGGTTCAATTGCTAATTTGGCCGCATATTTATCGTTTATGCAGCCGGGCGATCCGATTATGAGCTTGGATCTGGCCCATGGCGGACACTTGAGCCACGGCCACAAAGTGAATTTTGTCGGCAAGCTATTTGATCGTTACGCTTATTTTGTCGAGGCCGATAGCCACCGGCTGGATTACGACACCATTGAAGAAGAGGCCACGGAACTTAAGCCAAAAATCATTGTCTCCGGTGCTTCGGCCTACTCGCGCCAAATCGATTTCAAACGGATATCGGATATTGCCCACAGCGTCGGCGCCCGGCACTTGGCCGATATCTCCCATATCTCCGGCCTAGTTACTACCGGCTTGCACCCCACTCCATTTGGACACGCCGACTATGTCATGACCACCACCCACAAATTGCTGCGCGGCCCGCGCGGGGCGCTGCTGTTCTGCAAACCGGAATTTGCCAAAGAAATCGACAAGTCCGTTTTTCCCGGTCTGCAGGGGGGCCCGCAGATGAACACTATCGCCGGCATCGGCGTATGTCTGGAGGAAGCGCTCATGCCCGAATACAAAATATACTGCCAGCAAGTAATCAAAAATGCCCAGGCATTGGCGACCGAGCTGCAAAAGCTGGGGCTGAAAGTTATCACCGATGGCACCGATAACCATTTGTTCCTGGTGGATTTGCGGCCGTTAAATATTACTGGCCAAGAGGCCCAGGACCGGTTGGAGAATATCGGCATTACCGTCAACAAAAACGCCATTCCTTACGACGAAGCGCCGCCGCAAAACCCTTCTGGCATCCGGATCGGCACCCCGGCCATCACCACCCGCGGCCTAACCGAAAAAGATCTGCCGGCACTAGCCAAAAAGATTGTTGAAGCCCTAAAACAATAATTTCCCCGCCAACCAGGTTTGGGCTACAATTAATCCATCAATGAAACAAGAGTCCTACGAAAAATCCGAGCTCTACAAACTTCGCCACAGCGCCGCCCATGTTTTGGCGATGGCGGCTTTGGAGTTTGACCCAGAGGCCAAGCTAGCCATTGGCCCACCGATTGAGACCGGCTTTTACTACGATTTCCAATTCTCCCGCCCGATTTCGGAGAGCGATTTAGAAAAGATGGAGAAATCGATGGCCAAAATTATTAAAGAAGATTTTCCGGTTCGTCATAAAACAATCGCCCACAACGAAGCAATAAAAAAACTCAAGAAAGACCAACAGCCGTTCAAGCTGGAGCTAGCCCAAGATTTAAAAGACGACGATCTAAGCTTCTACGGTATCGATACATTTTGGGATCTCTGCAAAGGACCGCACGTCAAATCGACTGGCGAGATCAAAGCTTTCAAATTACTCTCAATTGCCGGGGCTTACTGGCGCGGCGACGAGCACCAGCCAATGCTCACCCGCATCTACGGCACAGCTTTCTCTAGCCAGAAACAGCTTGACGATCATTTATTAGCCCTAGAGGAAGCCAAAAAACGTGACCACCGCAAACTCGGCCGCGAGCTGGGAATATTTATGATTTCCCCGGAGATCGGTAGCGGTTTGCCGCTTTGGCTACCGCGGGGAGCCACTTTGTATCGACTGCTCAAAGATTACCTGACAAAGTTGGAGACCGAGCAGGGCTACCAGCACGTTATCACCAGCGAGCTGGGCAAGGCCGAGCTCTACAAAAAATCCGGGCATCTTTCGCACTACGCCGACGGGATGTACCCGCCGATCGAACTGGACGATGAGACTTTTTACTTGCGACCGATGAACTGCCCGCACCACATCATGATTTTTAACGATGGGTTAAAGTCCTACCGAGATCTACCGGTGAGAATTGCTGAATTCGGCGAGGTTTTTCGGCGAGAAAAATCTGGAGAACTATCTGGACTCCAGCGGGTACGCAGTTTTTCGATCAACGACGCTCACATTTTTTGCCAGGAGAGTCAGATTAAAGATGAGTTTCGCCGAGTCGTTGAGTTGCTACGGTTTGTCTATAAAAAACTGGAGCTGGAAGATTGGTGGTTCCAGTTATCGTTGCGTGGCGATCAAAACAAGGATAAATACAGCGATAATATTTTAGTTTGGGAAAAATCCGAGAAAGTTCTGCGCGAAACTTTAAGGGAGATGAACGTCGACTTTATCGAGGCCAAAGACGAAGCGGCTTTCTACGGCCCCAAGCTCGATATCCAGATGAAAAACATCAACGGCAAGGAAGAAACCATTGCCACAATTCAGCTAGATTTCTACCTACCGAAACAATTTGGGATTGAGTACATCGACGATACCGGCAAAAAACAGACACCGGTGATGATCCATCGGGCAATATTTGGATCGATGGAGCGATTTATCGGCTTTTATTTGGAAAAAACTGGCGGTGAATTTCCGTTGTGGCTCTCGCCAGTCCAAGTGCGAGTACTGCCGATCTCCGAAAAAGCCCATGACTATGCAACAGAGATTAAACGTCAGCTAATGACCGACGGTTTCCGGGTGGAGATTGACGAGAGTGCCGAGACTCTCGGTAAACGAATCCGCCAAAGCGAGCTGGAAAAGATCCCCCACACCTTAATTATTGGCGAGAAAGAAATGGCCAGCAAAAAAGTTGCCGTCCGAAGTCGCCATACCGCCGAACAGCCGGTGATAACTTTGGCCGAATTTACGAAGTCTTACCTTGCCGACGCTCGGCAGCCGTAACGACATTTCCCAATAACAACATTACAGTCATTGGGCCAACGGCGCCTCTGGCCGGTGTCAGGGATTTAACATTGCCAGCGACCGCCTCGATATTAACATCCACTCCCGAGCCATCGACAACAACCATATTTTTCCCAACCATTTTTTCGTCAATTAGTCCCGCAACGCCGGTCGCACCAATCAAGACATTGGCCAATTTTATTTCATCGATTTTATCTTCGGCTCGACTGGTTATTTGAGAGAACGGCCAATTATTCTGCTTGAATATTTTAGCGAGCGGTTCCCCAACTAACCGTCCGCCGCCAAGAATAACCGTTTTGGATTTAGCTAGATCGGTACCGGATTCTTTCAAAATCATCACTATTCCGGTCGGGGTTGGTGCCGGGAAATTACCGAGAGCTAATCCATCGACGTCTTTTTCCTCAGATATTTGCTCAATAATCCGTTGGGACGGGATATTTTTGGGCAGTGGCAGCTGGATAATTATTCCATCAACCAACTTACTGGCATTAAGACTGCTAATTAAGGCTGATAACTGACGTTGCTCAATTTTTTCGAAATGATGGATTTGAAAGCCTACGCCAATATCACCGGCTTTTTTTTGTTTGGCTTTGACAAATTTTTGGGTTTGTTTGTCGTCCCCTACCCAGACTAACGCCAAAATCGGCGGTTTAGCTAATTTCTTGACGCGAGATACAAGGTCTTTTTCAAGGCGTTCAAGCAGCCCACTGGCATCGAGAAAATTATTGGTTGGCACTTTTGGCTTCGGCGAGTTTGCGGTCGATAATATTTTGCCACTGCTCGACTGATTGGGCACCGACGATTTTTTCGTTGTTGACAAAAAATGTCGGTGTGGAAGTTACGCCCGCTTGATCGGCGGCGGCTTTGTCGGATTGGATAATTTTTGCCACAGCACTGGATGAATAATCGCTTCGGAATTTATCGGCATCCATCCCCAGGGCCGTGGCGTAAGTAACGAACTGCTCAAGCGGGTTTGCCAACTGTGCCCAGGTGCTTTGCTCGGCATAAAGAACGTCGTACATCTCCCAGAACTTACCTTGCTTCCCCGCCGCCTCAGCCGCTTGTGAGCTCTCGTCGGCGTTTGAATGGATTGATAGCGGAATATTTCTAAAGATTAGTTGGACGTCTTTACTATTTTTTTCGTATGCTTGCTTTAATGGACCGGCCGCGGCTTGGCAGGCCGGACATTGGAAATCACCAAACTCAACAATTTTTACTTTTGCACTGTCGCTGCCAAGCCTTTGGCCGACAGTCGTGTCGATAACCACATCCGGATTATCGCTGGATTTACCGCCGAAAATTATAAAACCAACAATCGCCAAAACCGCCGCTATAATAACCCAGATAAAAAACTTCCCGTCGCCGCTCATGTTGTTTTGGTTGGTTGGGGCCAAAATACCAGAATCAAGCTAGCCGTGACAATCCCTAGCGATACCATGCACCAGGTGCAGTAGGCGTGGATATAGAAAATTTCCATCGCCAGCAGATACAGGCTAAAAGCCAGGCCGGCAACGGCCCAATACTTAATCCACCCTTGGCTAACCGTTCCCTTGATAAGGGCAAGGTATATCAATATGAGCCCTCCGATGTACCAGACAATTCCAAATATCGACACCGGAATACCGAAAATCTTAGCGTAGCTGCTAGATAAAACCGTTTCGCACCCGCCGCCAATAGAGCAGGCAACCGAAGCTGGGTCGTAGGTTTTGAAAGTCAGATAAATTGATACCAATAGCCCGGCGGTAGCTAAGATAATTAACGGGCGGATAAATCGATTCATCTGGAACACTGTACCACGTTGCCTCAAGCAGAAAAACCAAGTAAAAATTAATTATGCGGATTAACAAATTCATCGCATCAACCGGGTATTGTTCCCGCCGGAGTGCCGATGAATTAGTTAAAAATGGACGAGTAACTCTGAACGGTCAGATTGTTGCCGACTTATCTACTCGCATTGAAGCTGGCCAAGACATTGTTAAAATCGACGGCAAGGATATTGCCGTTGTCAATGAAAGGGTTATCTATTTACTTAATAAACCCCGGGGCGTGGTAACCACCGCCGATGATCCCGAGGGCAGAAAAACCGTTCTGGATTTTGTTCCAAAAGAACCCCGGGTATTCCCCTGTGGGCGCCTAGATATTGAGACGATGGGGTTGGTGGTATTAACTAACGACGGTAACCTTTGCTATCAGCTAACTCACCCGAAATTCGAGCACAAAAAGGAGTACTTTGTTCAGGGCGTCGCCAGAAATCCTCAGTTCTCTTGGGATAAATTACAAAAACCAGCGGTGCGAGTGGGGCTGTTTAATGTTGCAATCGACGATCGCCGGTTGAGAAAAATTAAAGATAAAAAAATTGAATTCTGGCTGTCGATTCACGAAGGCAAATATCATATTGTTCGCAAGCTTTGCGGCGCGGTGGGGATTGACGTAATTCATCTGACCCGCACCAAACTTGGCGATTACGAGCTGGGCGAAATCGAGCCAGGACATTACGACGTTGTTTCGTAGGAACAAATATATGTTTAAACGTATATTCGTTCCTAGAAAATTTGAATTTTTTTATATGGAAAAGTCCTAGTACGTGAATACTAGGACTTTTGGAGTTCGAACTCTTTGATAAGTTTCTCATAGAGTTCTACTGACAGGTCGAAGCCGGCTGCCTCCCGCATCCTCAGCAACATCTGCAAGCCATCAAGTGACGAGTTTTTCGTCGCTACGATTGCTTGGAGCATTGCCTCAGACGGTAACGCCAAACTCCTCGGAAAAGTATTTTCATCTTTTCCTACGAGCTGACGGAAACGGATGAGCTGGCGAGTAAGCCCGCCGAGACCTTGTCCCTGCTTCCATCTGGTCCAAGTGGATTGATTAATGCCAAGGGCAATGATCAGATCGGCTCGTTTTCCAAATGCAGCAAGGAATTGGTCAAGAGCGAGAAGAACCCCGCTCTTGTTTTTCTCGGCAGTTGCCGATTCCAGCGCGGCATACGCTTCCTTCAAAGCCTCTATTCCCAAAGTGCCTCCTCATCCGAAGATGTGTGGACATATTATCGAGTTTAACCTGAAAAGTCAATAGATTTATGCTGTATTTTAATACCAACAGCGCACCTACTAGCATACGTTATTGTGATAACCCTACGGTAGATAAGGGCCAATCTGTTATCGGAGGGGTACAAATGGAATGTCGAAATGAGCCCCTACTTCTCAGATATCTTAGAATTGAAGACGATAACGTCCAGTTTAGTGGGCCATGGTGGAATCGAACCACCGACACACGGATTAAGAGTCCGTTGTTCTACCGCTGAACTAATGGCCCGGTAACGCCTTATATTATAGCTTTATACCTTGAATAAATGAACATTGCACAGTAGTGTTTTCCTGTTACGTCCGCCCAAGGATGTAAGCGGGACTCCCCAAAAGGCAGTCTCGGTTTGCAATCGCGGGGTGAGGTGCAACCCTCCCCCGCTTATTCTTTATTACCCAGTTTTCCAGTATCCTTAACGCATGGAATTTTTGGAATGGATTAAGGGCATCGCCTCCCAAGAAACCCTGCAACATATCGGCCATATCGGGATTTGGGCGATTATTTTTGCTGAATCGGGGATTTTGGCCGGGTTTTTCTTGCCCGGGGACAGTCTGCTTTTTACGGCTGGCTTGTTAGCTTGGGCTGGACATCTGAACATTTACTACATAATTATCGGCAGTGCTATCGCCGCTATTTTGGGCGACAGTTTCGGTTACTACTTGGGTCGCCGCTTTGGGCCAAAAGTATTTAGCCGCGAAGATTCAAGGATTTTTCACAAAGACCACGTTGAGCGGGCCAAACAATACTTTGCTAAATACGGCCCGATTACAATTTTCCTTGCCCGCTTCACCCCATTTGTCCGCACTTTCGCGCCGGTCTTGGCCGGAGTGGGTCGGATGGAGTACGGCACGTTTATCGCCTATAACATTTTTGGTGGGATATTTTGGGTGCTGTCGATGTCGTTACTCGGCTATTTCTTAGGCTCGGTTATCCCTGATGTCGACCGCTACGTTCTACCAATTGTTGGCGGGATAATTCTACTCTCACTAATCCCGGCCGTTATTGGCCTGACCAGAAGCAGACGCAAGCCTAGTTGAGCGGAATAGATCGGTTGATTTCCTGAAGAAAGTCGCCAATCAAGGGAGTGCCGCCGAGTTTGCTAACCAAATATCCAAGTAAAATAATAATTAGTGCCGCGCCGATAACGCCACCGACGCCGGAAGCCAGGCCAATCAAAAAACCGCGCTTGATTAGTTCTTTCGGGGAGCCGTAGATCTTCTCTATCGCCAAGGCCATTCGAACAATGGTGCGGTCTTTTTTGATATCGTCCATATTACTAGTGTAGCAAATGCTGCGCCCTTGACGCATTGTATTTCGAACACCTTGTTGGCTGGCTAGAGCAAATCAGACAGGGATTTGAGAGAAGCTCTATAACCAATTCAGAGCTTACACCCAATAATTTCTAGCTTGACATGAAGTAAGGGCAGGATATAACATATGAATTAATGTTCATGTATAAGAGATGTAAATGTTCATGTCAGCCCAACTGTAGCAGGTTTGATGATAAGCAACTGGCTGTTTTTGAGGAACGACTCAAACTGATCTCAGTTAAAGCCAGACTTCAGATACTACTCTTGCTTTCAGACGAACCTCACTGTGTATGCGACATAATGTCGCATACGGGACAATCTCAGAGCCTTATTTCTCATCATCTAGCAGATCTAGCTGAAGCCTGCCTTGTCGAGAGCAAGAAAGACGGTAGGTACGTTGAGTACTTTTTAACCAGTAAGGGACGTGAAGTTCTCAAGGCGGTCAACATGTGCTGTGAAGTAAACCCAATGAGAGGAGGTGAGAATAATATGACAGAAGAAAAGCATGAATGCGGCTGTGACAACAGTAAAGAAAATAGCGTAGCCGAGAAGGATTGTGATTGTGGCGGCAATTGTAAACAAGAGACTACAGAAACAAAAGCGTTATCAAAAGATATGCTACTAACCAACAAAGCAAAGCTCGAAGCAGAATTAGCTGAGGTTAACGCTGCTCTCACTAACGCTGAATAACTCGTAAAATTCGGGGGAATGTTAGAGCAAGGAGCAGTCAGGCTCCAGCTTGACTCCAGTGTGATTAGAACACCCCTGAACTCTATAGCGCAATATCTTACTTAGATTACTGTTCCATACTGTCCCGTCCGCAATACTAAAAATAGCCTAGTAAATAGGGCTATTTTTAGTATTCAGCAGCGTCGAGACGCATTTAGCGGCCTTGACTCACTTTCTTTCGAACACCTTCTTGGTTGGCTAGAGCAGATTAGACAGGGTTTTGAGAAGAAGGAGGTGGAAGAAGAAGATTAGAGTAAATCAAGAGACTTAATCTTTAAGGCTTTCATAATACCTTGGAGCTTCTCGAAGGAAGGATTCTCTTCACCCCGTTCGATTCGAGCGTAGTAATTAACATGAAGGTCGGCCTTTTCGGCAACCTCGGCTTGCGTCAAACCAGACTGCTCGCGCACTCTGCGTAATTTTTCGCCAAGTTCTTTCCGACTCTTTCCAATCTTATTACTAGCCATATACGGATATTATAGCACTGCTCCCTGAAAAAATAGTTCATCTTTTAATAATTCTTGAAAGAAGGGGCTTTTTCCATTAGGTTTGGTAAAGAATTATGCAGTACAAGAAATGTCCGAAATGCCGAGGAACGATGATTGGGATCAAAGACCAACTCTCTTTTTACCGATGTTCGCAGTGTAATTACGAAGCCAAGACTAAAGAAGAGATTGAGAAACTGGAGATGTATAAAACCGCTCGGTAATTCTACCGTTTACTTGTCCTTAGAAAGGGGTAATATTGGTGAAATGTATTCACAGCCATTCTCATTAAGCATCGCCAATGACCAAGAAGGTCTGGCAATTGATTTCGCTAACAATACCGCGGGATTTGTTGAGGTGGTTTTTGATATTGATGGCCAATTAGTAAAAGGATACTGTTTTCCGCCTAATTTTCGGAAAGCCTTTCGCAAGGTCCGAACTGGTGAAATGATAAAGTTCAGACGAGGCGGTAAAATTAAAGCTTCTGTATACGTTGGCGTTGGTCGCTTTAGAGAAATTGCTGAAAATCTTCAAGTCCCAACTTTCATTCGCCGCAAATTGAACGCTACCCAACAAAAAGTAACTTTTCATCGGACACAACAAGCACCCGCTGCTGTACTGGAAGCTGCCTACTAAGCCCTCGTAGCTCAATAGACAGAGCAGGTGAGTTCTACCCACCAGGTTCCGGGTGCAAGTCCCGGCGAGGGTTCAGAAACCCTGTTATGCAGTTACCGCTTCCTATAATTTCGTTTAAATGTAGATTTTCGTTCCTTGGTGTGTACTTGGCAATTTTCATCTTTGCAATTTACAAGTAAACATTTTGCACAGTTTGGATCATCACAGATACACAGCCGGTCGTGTTTTTCGAGTTTTTGTAAGGCGATATTCCGGTATTTGGCGACGGTTTTAGGAGATATCTCAAAATCTTTGGCTATTTCATTTAAAGTATAGTTTCTCCCCGTTAAACCGAAGTACATGGTAATAATTTTCTGCTCGCGCGGCGACAGAATAGAAATGAGTTTGCGGTCGTATTCAAATAACGGTTTCATTGGTTATTGAGCCTTAGTTATATCTTTAATATTCGATTCATTAATTTTTCACAAGATTATGGTAGCCTATTGTGGCCGGAAAGTTGGTGAAGCTTGCCAGCCATCTCTTCTATCACATCGCTATTAGCAAGCTTCGTTTGCCATCTTTCTGGAATAGAAGACTTGCCGTAATAGGCTCCAGCAAGTTGCCCGTAGACTGCCCCAACCGTATCGGCGTCATCAGCAAGGTTTACGGCTAAAATCATTCCATCTTCAAAGGTATTAGTGTTAAAAAATGCCCAAAGGGCTGCTTCTAAGGTGTGAACAACGTACCCACTTGAAGAAATTTCAGCTCGGTTTTTTTTCTTAAAAGACCCTTTAGCGATACGCTCAACTTCATCATGCAACTGCACGTATGCCCAGTCGTGCGTCAATAATTTTTCCTTACTATAACCTTCGATGGCATTGTGAAGACAGTGGGCAAAATAGCGACACGCATCCACGGCAATTGGGCTAGTGTGGGTTGTTAGGGACGATTCAGCAGCGAACTTGACCGCTTCTGTTGAATCCCCAGGGCGGTAATAGCGAAGTACGACCGGTGCCAAACGCATCAGACTGCCGTTTCCGGCATTTTTTAGTTCTATTTTTGTTGGAGGTTTACCTGTTTTAGCAAACTCTCGAATTGAAGCAAGAGTTGAGCGGCCTATTCCGACACAAGTCCCTGTCGGACTCATATAACCCTCCATCATCCACCTTCTATAACGCTGAAGTTGATCGATAGGGTCAAATGATCCTGTTTCAATCAAGCTTTCGGCGAGACATAAAGCAAGGCACGTATCGTCGGTATAAAACCCTGGTTTAAGCTGAAACTTTCCACCACCAATAATATCGATAACTTTCTCAAAGCGGTCACGCTGCCGGAACTCAAGCGCCACGCCTAATGCGTCACCGACCGCTAAGCCGAGCAAGCTACCTTTGTGACGTTCTATGCTATTCATTTGCTGCCACCTTATCTAACTCTGCTTCCATTACCGACAGTACAAGGGGGTTGGGTATATAACTTTTTCCCCTCACATACGGCTCGTGACTGCCATTAATCCATTTATTTAGGGCAGCAGCTATAGCTGCTGAACGAGACTTCCCAGCTCCGCAGTGAATTACAAGTAATTCTATATTTAACAAACACCTTTTAGTGAATCGACAGACTTGTTCTGCCATTACTGCATCAAATAACTTGTAGCCTCCTTTACCAAGCTGTTTGGTCAGGTCGTGAAAAGAAAGTTGTAATACGTCCCTCAAGTAAACCGATGGGACTAATTGGACTGTCTCTTCACCAGGATCTTTAATAGAGACTACGGCATACGGGACTTTAGCTGTGAAGTTTCCAACTTCACTACGATTCAAGACCAATATTCTCACGGTTGAGGTTTAGTTATATCTTTAATATTCGATTCGTTCATTTTCCACAACCCGCTTTCTCGCAGTAACGTCCAAGTACCCTCAAACTCGCCGGTCTTCCACTCCCACGGATTATCTTCTTTCTCCTCGGTGGCGTAAAAATGAACCTTGATCGTATTGGGTTTGTCAGTTAGCTCAACGGAAACAAGGCGAATGAATATCGTTCGATCCAGCCCCTTCTGCCAACTTTCAAACGGTAGTTTGGTTTTTCTAATCGAGGCATAGAAGTTGTAGGCTTCCTGTAAAGCACCACCACCTAGAGTCGTGTAGTACTTCGCCACCACCTCGGCCTGCTCTGACGGGTAATTAAGCTGGATCTCTTGCGGAGTCGCGCCTTCGGCCGTTTTAATCATCGCCTGGATGCGATCGTTGAGCTGGGAGTACTCAATGGCAAAACCGACGTTTTCCTGTCCCTGGAGGGTCTGGGTGTTCATACCGACGACCTTACCGCAGATATCAACCAGCGGTCCGCCGGAATTACCTGGAATGATAGCGGCGTCAGTCTGGATAAAGCGGCGATCGTCGTAGTCGTCTCGGGTTAGAGCCGAAACAATGCCTTTGGAGATCGAGAGATCGCGACCGTGCGGGTAGCCGATCGCATAGACTTCGTCGACAACTTGGACCCGCCTGTCTGCTCCATCAAGATAGTAGGTTCCTAAGTTATATTGGTCGTATTTCGGTATTACTCTGAGGAGCGCGATATCGCGTAAGGAGTCAGTAGCGATTACTGTTGGGTTGTTATCGCGGTAACCTTCAGCTGAAACGCTCGTTAGCTTATTGTGGTCAACAACGTGGTTATTGGTGACGACTAAGTCTCGGTCGACAAAGAAGCCGCTGCCAACGCCGTCTTCACCTTCAATAAGCACAACGGCTTTGGAGGCGCCGACGATCTCAGGCTGGCCGCATTTTAGTTCGTAGTCCATCTGGCCGGTGCGATATTGGTAGACGTACCAAAGTAAAATCACGTTTAAGACGAGCGACATGAGAATACTTAATCTAAACACCCACTTTATCGTGAAGAGACTACCTCTTAAGATTTTACTAACGATGCGATTTGAGCCAATGTGTCGAAGTACTGCCTTAGTAGTTTGGGTAAATTGGTCGTTTGTTAATCGTCCTGAATGATGATTAATGGGGGCTTTCTGGCTGGAATATATCCTATAAAGCAAGAAAGCGAATACTAATGCTACCGTTACCCACTGAGCGAATAGAAGTCCGATTGAGATGGCGATAAACCAGAACAGAATTTTTAAAAACTTGCGGAAATCAGATGACATCTTGGTGTAATTGTAGCGGAACGTCGGGCGGTCAGATATGCGCAGTCTGTAACTTAGTTGGGGTTTCGCCTAATGGTTTAGATATTGCTTCAAAAATCTTAACCATAGCTAAGGTATCAAGCTTGCAATACTCACAGAGGTTGTGAAAAAGGGTTTCCTTATCAATATCTTCTTTACCATCTAGTACTGCCTGCATCCAAAGCCGTTGAGCAGTTGCGCCTTCGCTAATGTCCAAGTCGCTATGCTTCAACTCTGGCACTAAGATCGGTAAAATCTTTTTAATCGAGGAGCTACCCTTAAATCCCGGGTCAACATACCAGCCGTTAGAGAACGGCCACATTAAGTCTACAATCCGATCATTTAGTTGCGTGAAAAATTCTTTGTATTCCGGTGCTAACTTTGCCAAGTCCCGGTTACAGCCCTTCTCAAACTTTTCATACCAAACCAAAACAGTTCCTGTGCTGCCAATATTTTCCTTTAATGATTTAGCTAGTTCCTGAGCTGGGTTGGTGTTAGTTCGGTGAAGATATTCGAAATGTTTTAGATCCCCACCAGGCGTCTCGAGGACATGGAGGGAGTACTGACAGGGGATTTGCTGATACGGTCGCAGCCCATCGAAAGCCGGGATGGCGCTACTGAGTGTTTCGTAATCTAAGAAATACAACGGGAACTGCATGGTATTTAAGAATTCCTCAATCTTGGTTCCGTCGACTGTTCTTTGGCCGTTCCGGGTAGATTGGACGTGAAGCATCTGCTTATCACTGAGCGTAATTGCGTCCGGGATATCTACTAAATTAGTTATCCCTAAATCTTCTAGCTCGGCAAAAAGGTTGGGTGTTGGCGTACAAATGTCGTAGATACTGCCAGAAGCAAAGCTCGCTAAAGCCTTAAAGATCGGCAACCATTCGTAAATCGTGCCGTTACGAGCATGGCGTGGAGAAATGTCAGGGATTGTCGAGCTTTCAATGACTTTTAAAGCTTCGGTGATATTGTGATTTGTGGGTGTCCGCTTGGCTCTTACGGCCTCAGTAACGTCAGAAACTGTAAATAGCTGCTCGCAGTCAATTTCGCCGTTGCGGACATAACCATTGTTGATGTGGACAACGGCAATTTTATCGACCGTATAACCCAGGTTTTCCAATACAGTCATTTGAAAAGCTAGGTCATGTTCGTGTTCGGGTTTAACTTTAGTGCTCGATTTTACTTCATAAAGTTCGACTGTTTTAGGACCGGTAAAAACCAGGATGTCGCAGATGCAGGCCAGCTGTTCGCTGTCGAACTTGCCTTGAAATAGTGTTGTTGCCCCGGACTTGAGAGCTTCCTGTGTTCGATGGGTCAGGGTTTGATACTCTGAAAAGTCACTAAAGCCTAGCGATGTGCCACCAGGAAAAAGTTTCTGGGCGTATTCTTCAATTAAGTACCCAGTATCAAATAGCGCTTGCTGATTGTCGTCAACCGGCGGTAATTTTTCTTTATCGTGCTTTTTGAGCCATAACCAGGCCGGATGCTTTAAAAATAATAAGTACTCGCTTTTGGAAAGTGTCGTACGACTCATTAGGACAGTTTGGCTTCAACAAAACGATCATAAACTTGCTTCACTATTCTTAACGCGTAATCAATATCCTGTTCTGATGTTACGGATACCGTCGAAATATGTTGGTTATAGCTCTTCATACTGTTCTCCCGATAATCCCGAGTTTCCTTTGCGCAGGCTTGTTAAGTGTTCACGATGCGGCACCTCGTTTACAGGTGCTTGGAGTAAAGGAAAAAAGAAACGTTATGGCTACTATTTCTGTCGTAACCGGTGCGGCAAGGGAGTTTCTATTCCCGTAGAAACAATTCACGGTGAAGCAGCAAAAATGCTTAAGAATATGAGCCTACTCCCACAAACGATAAGTCTATTTAATGCATTTTTACGTCGTTCCTACTACGAGCGTACTAGCTCTCTTCAGAAGAAACGTGAGCGAGCCGATGAAGAGCTAAAAAAGCTTTATACACTTCGACAAGCATTAGTAGAAAAAAACTTAACCGGGGTCTACACAGATGATGTTTTCAAAGAACAAAACAGGATGATTGAGGAGAAAATTAAGATTGTTCAAATCGCAAAGAGCGACTCGATTATCGAAAAATATAACCTCAAATCGATTACTGAATTCGTTGCCGACAAGTTCCCCGACCTGTCAAAAACCTTCGAGGAAGCTGAGTTAGAGGAGAAAAGAGTCTTATTGTGTTCGATATTTCCCTCTGGAATGCAATGGAGCTATCCAGGCTATTCGAACACCCAAAAAAGCCCATTTTTCCAGGCTATTCAGGCATTACAAAATAATAATGCCTCATTTGGCGCGCCCGGAGGGATTCGAACCCCCGACCCTCTGTTCCGAAGACAGATACTCTA
>JBBDZM010000008.1:0-4562 GCA_040900165.1 Patescibacteria group bacterium
AAAGCCAGTACCGTTGACTGGGCAGTCGATCTCTTGGTCGCACCTGTCTCAATGTTCTCTGGCGGTCCCAAGACCGACCACGAGAAGAAGTCCGGTGTCTTGGCCCTGACGAAAGCTCTGGATCCTTGGATCCAGAAAGTGACCAACAACGGCACCATCAAAATCGGCGGGGGAGTTTAACCGCCGAACAAGAATTCGCGGGTCGCAGCAATGCGACCCGTTTTTTTATTAGGCTAACTATATCGAAAAAGGAAAACCATTGCCCATAAGAGCGCTCCGGCGATTGCGCTGATTATAAGCGGCAATAGTCCAAACAATTTACCCAGCCAAAGCGGGAGGTTGTTATATCCATGATTATTTCTAATAATTATCCAAATACCAAAAATACCCAACAAAACCAATATAATGCGATAAATAACTGACGCTGCGTTATATCCATGAAATCCTTCTCCAGTAGCAGTCATAATGAGACTGAAAACAACGACTAGCTGGATAAATATAACGCCTATAAGCAGGGTCTTATTCGACTTTACCGGTACCTTAGAGAATCCACCCTCAGTCATATTTGAATCATACCCCGTCCACCCAGATAGACAACTGGGATGGAATTAAAGGTCCAGAAAGGTAGAATATTATCAGCTGCTTCGGCAGAGATCCTTTACAGGAAAAACCCATGAGAAGTATATTCCTTTTACTCACAATCCTGCTGATTGCCCTGTTTGCCATTAACTGTGGCGGAGGGGGCGGTAGCAGCCAGTCTGTTGTAATCTTACGTCAAGACCCCATAGAGGTTGGGGCGGGACAACATTTCACCGACACGTTCGGTGACGTGGTTATTGATATACCGTCTGGAACCTATCCAAACGGCGCGTCATTGACTTTGACCCAATACACGACGGCGCCATTCAAGCCAGGGAACCCTAACTTCAAGCCAATGCATGCGGCGCTTGAACTCTCTGCAAACGCAACTGCTCAAGCAGAAATCTCAGTATCCGTCCCGAGCGATCCAACTGGTTATGTGGTTGGCGTTAAGACAGAAGACAGTTGGCAAGCACTTAGAACGTTAGTGGCTAACGGCCAATTGACGTTCAATTTATCCAACCAGCTCTCTCAAGCACCGGCACATAGGAGCCCATCAGGCGGTCTGTGGCAGATTGTTGTTGGAATCGCCAAGGACAATAAGCAAGATACTGTCTTTGCGCTGAATCTAGTGGATGGAAGCGGATCTTTTGGTGATGGCTCTGCCATTATCGTCCACGGGTTGCTTGATAACTATGCTTCAATGAAAACAATGGCTAAAAACTTGCGTAGCCGGTACGGTTGGCGCAACGTTTACAGTTTGGCCTATCCGTGGTCGATGCCATGCCCCGAGACAGCCGAGTATCTTGGTTCAGTATTGGATGATCCAACGCTAAGCCCGAAATCGGTTACTTTGGTTGGACACTCACGGGGATGTGACGTTATACGCTACACGTTAGAAAAGCTCAACAAGACTATGCCCGTCAAAGAAGCCATTTACTTTAACGGGGCACATCAAGGAGCTCGTGCAGCTACAACGTTCGACATCCTCCTGGATATCTTTACGCTATGGCTTAACGATAAGAGCGATGGCTCACCCCTAGGGGTGGGGGGGAATGATGCGTTCCTTGAAGAGCTACGCCCAGACAGTCAGTTCCGCACCGACTTGAATAGCTATGACTTTGATCAGCGAGGTTATGTAGATTACATATTCATCGCCGGCGAGAAAGACAAGCTAGTAACAGTCGATAGCGCCCTAGCTTCTGGTGTTGATATGCAAGAGCTGACAGGCGGTAGTGTTCTGCGCTACACCATGCCGACTCTCACTCATTTCAACATCAAGAACAGCTCAGACCAAATAGATCAATTCTTCAGCCTATTGGGCCCACGAGTTGATGCATTCCAAATCTGGGCTGAGCCAAACCCTGTCGCTGGCCAAAACGATGGTTGGCACTTCGTGGTTAATATCCGCAACATCAGTAGTCAGCCAGTGGCTGTTGACAACTTGACAATGGACCAGCATCGCCAGGATGGTTGGTGGTACGCAGTCCAATGGTGCGATCCAACTACGCCAGGGGGCGAGTTGTTCCCAGACCGGTACTTCCGCTGGGGAAGGACTCTCCAACCGGGAGAGGTTGTACAGCTCAATGTCTGGTGGTGGACTAACGGCAATCACGACCCCTTGTCTTCTTTGCCACCGCTCTTCCAGGCTCGTACGGCAGTACTTACTGTTCAGGCTGAACAACCGGTTGGGTATCACATCAATCAGGCTTCGACCAAAGTTGTCGCCTACTACCAGGACCTGTTCCCCGAGGAACCCCAGACCAGACGTCCCGGACAGATGCCGGATGGTCAAATCGGCAAAATGGGAAGCGGCAAATAGCGCGACCCCTGACAAGCCCCGCAGCAATGCGGGGCTTTTTTTATCTCTTAAATCCAAATTTCAACCCGTCAGGAGTCAGCTGTTGAAGTCCCGGCGAATCCTCAACTTTTTCGACCGCCAAAAATGATCCGGCGGCAATAATTGCCTTGCGGTTAGTGGAGATTAGCTCGTTGAGCTCTTTATTATCACTCGAATATTGGAGCGTTACTTTCTCCCCAACATTTAGCCCGGCTTTCTTGCGAGCGGCTTGGAGATTGCGCAATAATTCTCGTAGCTCCCCTTCCTGGCGGAGCTGATGAGTCAGTTTAATATCGAGATAGACAATATTATCACCAACTCGAGCGTGCTCGGCTAATTTGGTTTTTGGCTGGCCAAGCTCGACGGCTTTAACATTGAGCTCATCAGCGACAATTTGCCGATACTGCTTATTTTCCCCAACAACCGTCTTACCCTCAATCACTAACTTAGTTAACGGCTGGCGCAGCGAAATACCGGCTTGGGAGCGCAGCATATTGCCGGCCGAGCAGATTTCTCGGACAACCGCCATATCATCAACCAACTTTTTGTCGTTGCTGGCTAACTCACTGGTAGATGGGAATTTTACTAGGTGGACCGATTCTTTTTCGCCACCCAATATTTGATAGATTCGCTCGGCACTAAACGGCAGAATTGGCGCAATCGCCACGGCAAAGCGCTTTAAAACCGCGCCCAAAGTCTGCAAAGCCGCCTCATCGCCGCCGACAAACCGGTCGCGGTTGCTGCGGATATACCAGGTAGATAAGTCCTCAATGTACGGCCTAATTTCTTTGCTGGCGCTCTGAAAATCAAAGGTGGCTAGTCCAGTGTCAATCTGCCGCTCTAGCTCCTTGGTGCGGGCGACAATCCACCTATCCAATAACTGGGGTTTTGGCTTGGTTTGGCCGGGCTTAAATAGCGATCGGTAAGTCAAATAATACTGCGCCGAGTTTTGGAGCACATTGAGCAAGCGTGATTGATCCCGAATTTCGTCCTCGGCAATCGCCGTATCTTCGCCACCCATAATTTTGCTGGTCAAAAAGTAGAGCCGCAGGGCCTCGCCGCCGTATTTTTCAATAATGCCTTTGGGGTCGGGATAGTTGCCGTAGGATTTGCTCATTTTCCGGCCATCGTTGCCCATCAGCACGCCGGTAACTACCACGTTTTTGAAGGCATTTTTGCCAAATAGGGCATTGCTCAACACGTGCAAATAGTAGAACCAGCCGCGCAGCTGGCCGGTGTATTCGATAATAAAGTCCGCCGGATGATGTTGGGCAAACTCTTTCTTGCCGGAGAACGGATAGTGATCCTGGGCATACGGCATTGAGCCGCTCTCAAACCAGACATCGAGCACTTCTTTAACCCGTTTGGCTTTCTGGCCGTTGGGCAATTTTAACTCGACTTGGTCAATGGCCGGCCGATGCAAGTCATCTATTTTTTGCCCAGAAAGTTTCTCCAATTCGGCGACCGATTCTGGCACAAACAGCTCGCCGTCTTTGGTCTCCCACACGGGAATCGGCGTCCCCCAGTAGCGAGTGCGCGACAATGACCAATCCGGCGCGCTCTCCAGATTGTGTTTGAAACGCCCCGTGCCAAAGTGCTGGGGAACCCAGTTAATTTCTTTGTTTTTGGCCTTCAGATCTTTACGGAGCTGATCGATCTTCATATACCAGGAGACCTGTGATTTATAGATTAACGGCGTGTCGCAGCGGTAGCAGTGCGGATAAGAGTGACTAATCTTTTTCTGACGGAAAAGATGGTGACGCTGCCGAAGATTTTCGATAATCGGCTCGTTCGCAGCACGGTAGAATTTGCCGGCCCAGTCTTTAACGATCGGCAGAAAATGCCCTTCGTCGTCCAGCGTAATCACCGTTGTTAGGCCATTTTTCTCGCCCAGCGCCGTGTCGTCCTCGCCAAAACCGGGCGCGATATGAACAATCCCCGTCCCCTCGTCCATCGATACAAAATCGCCCGCGTAGATGGTAAAGTCCTGGCCGACCGAATCGCTAACGTAGTCAAAGAGTGGCTCATAAGCCTCCCCCAACAATTTCTTCCCCGGAATATACTCAACCACTTCCAGCGAGCCGTCTTGATAGCGCTCCAGCGCCTGGTGCGCCAATATATAAAATCGTTCGCCGTCGGAAAC
>JBBDZM010000008.1:4662-22159 GCA_040900165.1 Patescibacteria group bacterium
GCTGTTTGGCTAGCTCCACCGAGCTGTCCAGATAAATCTCCACGGTTCGCCCGTTCTGACGTAGCTCGGCCACCCAAGCTCGTAATTCCTTTTCTGTCTCTGGCAAGCAGGTAAAAAATAAGCCCTCTGGCGCCGCTGCCCCGCGCGAATCCAATACTTCGACGATTCGATCTACCCCAAACGATATACCAACTGCCGGCACTTGCTGGCCGTTAAGCTCTTTGACTAAATCGTCGTAGCGTCCGCCGCCAACCAACGAGCTGGGGAAATCGTCGGTGACTGCCTCGATAATTGTGCCGGTGTAGTACTCCAGGCCGCGGACCATCCCTAGATCGACCCGGGTTTTCAAGCCGAGCTGTTTGGCGACTGCCAAGAGATCCTCCAATGGTTTTTTGAGCTCCGGCTCAACATCGAGCTTAGTCAAATCGGTCGCGTCAGCGGCCAAAAACCACATCCGGGTCTGCTTGAGCTGATGATCGCTCAAACCCAATTTGCCGAGTTCTTTATCGAGCTGATCGCCGGAAATTTTAGTGGCTTTGTCGATAGTCTGGAGAAACCGGCTCTGGATATCTTTGGGGATTTTAATCTCATCAAGCAGTCGTTGAGCTAACCGGCGATCGTTGAGCAGACAGGTGATATTGAGCGAGAGCTCTTTGTCTACCTGGGCAATCATCGCCAAAAGCTCTTTTTCGGCGACGATACCGTCGCTGCCAAAAATATCGGCATCGGCCTGGGTAAATTGGCGTAATCGTCCTTTTTGAGCCCGCTCCGCCCGCCAAACATTGCCAATTTCAGAGCGTTTAAACGGCAGGGCTAGTGAGTTCAAGTTAGCGGCAACGTAGCGGGCTAGCGAGACCGTTAAATCGTAGCGCAGACCAACTTTCCGGCCACCGTTGTCCTCAAATAAATACAGCTGTTTTTGGCTGTCTTCGCCCAGTTTACCAAGGATAATTTCCTGGCGCTCCAACGAGGGCGTCTCGAGCGGCTGATAACCGAACCGCTGGAAGGTTTTTTGGATAACTTCAATAACCCGATTTTTTACGGGGCCGTCGTAATCCCGAAATCCGCTTAGCGGTTGCAATAATTCTTTTTGCATGGCTCAATTCTACCTAATACAAGGGTAATTTCCACCTTAAAGACGCCGGTCTGCCGGCAGATCGTCGTCGAGCGCTAAATTAGTAGCGATATTGAGCTCGCCAGTTCGTTGGAGATGGCGGGCAATAAAGTAGCGGTCCTTTTTGCCGACCTCCCCAAATATCTCTGTCTGGTCGACGGCATTTTCCTGTTCTTTTGGCGAGAGCGTCGCCAAATGCTCGCCGGAAATTTTTTTGAAACGAGCCGGCGGAAATACTTTCTCAACTATCTGCTCGACTAAGTTGGCAGGTAGAACCGACAGATAGCGGATTTTTCCCAAGGCTTCGGCTTGGCGAAGCTGGGAAATCGCCCGATCATCGAGCACTGGCTCAAGAACTAGCAGGCCGGCTAGGCGAAACTTTTTACGCAGTAAGGCATCGGGCGAGCTGGCTTCGGCTAATGCCAGGGTCAGAAAGCCGTTTTTAGCCGCCGTCTGGGCATGCGAGGGCCAACTGATTCGTTTTTCTGGGGTTAGCGGCCCGGCTAAATCAGCGTCGCAGTATTCAACAACCTCCGAAATTGGACCGGCGATTACCGAGCTGGTTTTGCCGGCTTGCTCGATCTGACGCACCTCCGTCCAAAACAACAGAGTTTTCTGCGATAGAATGGCCAAGTTTTTCTCCGGAATAACGGTGGGCGGCGAGATCGTAATCTGTCTGACTAGCTGCTCGACAATGCTCTGTTGCATCTCTAGCCCGGGCTGCCAATAACTAAGTAATCGCCGAAGAACGGTTTCGTTGCCCTCAAAGCGGGCCAGATGCCAGCGACCGACTAAAAATAGTAGCGGCTCAACCAGAAAAACTTTTGATTTTTCTCGGGGTTTTTGACTAAAAACCACCAATAAGAACACCAGCACTAAAACAATCGGCGTTAGCCAGAAAATAATCAGTGGCATACTGACATTATGCCAGCAATGATCAGGAATATAGAATATGGAAAATTGGATATTGATTCACGATTCAAGATTCATGATTCATAATTCATAGTTCAAGATTCAAGATTGGCTACTATGTTTTGCCAATGGGATATACTGCAACCATGAGTCACATGCTAAAAATCCGCGAGCTCCAACAGAAAATCCGCCAGTTACAGGAAGAGCTAATTACCGATGAACTAACCAGAATTCTTAACCGGCGGGGACTAATGGAAAGAGTCGACCCGTTCGTTAACGAAGTCCGCTATCAGCTGGAGAACCCCGATCAGCGCCGGGGGTTAATTATCCGCAATTTCTCCCTGATTTTTGTTGATGTCGATAAATTCAAAACAATTAACGACACCCACGGCCACGCCGCTGGCGACAGCGTCCTAATTGAGGTTGCCCAGCGCCTCCGTGACAACGTCCGGGGCAGCGATATTGTCGGCCGTTACGGCGGCGAGGAGATTGTTATTGGCCTGCTGGGGGCCAGCGCCGAGGACGCCCGGATGATTGCCGAAAACCTCCGGAAAAAAATCGAAGAAAAACCCTTTAAGCACGGCCAGCTGGAAATTCCGGTCACTGCCAGTTTCGGCGTTACCACCTTGAAAATAAAACAATCAACCAACGACTTAATCGACACGGCCGACAAAGCACTTTATATGGCTAAAGAGGGTGGACGTAACCGTGTCGTAACAGCCGACTAGGCGGCTGTTATCGACACGGCCGACAAAGCCCTCTACCAAGCCAAAGAAAACGGCCGCAATCGGATTGAAGTTGTTGACTAAATTTCTTGAATCAGGGCTTCATTTCTTGAATCAGGGCTTCGCCGGATTTTTCGCCCTTGGTAAGTTGAACTAATTTAGCCTCGTCGTAACCGACAAACTGTCGTTTTTCGCCGTCGTCGTACTCCACTAACACTACCGGCGTGCCCATCTGGCCGGATAAGTTAACCATCTCGGACTTTTTGGCTTCGTCGTCATCAACAAATATTTCGCCGTATTTAAGACCCTGTTCATCAAGATAATGCTTGGTCATCTTACAGAAAGGGCAGGTGTGAGTGGAGTAAATATTGATTGATTTAACTGCCATCTACGAGATATCCCGGTGATGCCGATAGAGATAGGCGGCATCGCTATTATAAAGCTTGAGTGATTTAGCCACTTGCTCGGCAATCTGACCGGAGCTAACCGACCCTTTGTCAGCTACCCATTTATCGAGATCTTTGCAGACCTCATTAGCAATTAGCTCGGCGTCGGTGGTTTGGGCACGAACGGCGATACAGGCGGCATAGGCCGAGGCGTAAATTTTTTTGCCCTCGTATGGTTGATTGTGACCGGCCCGTTTAACAATGTGCTTCATTTATTTACCCAAAATTGATTGTCCCATTTGCGATTAATATTAACAGCCAACCGAGCGCCAGCAAAAGCATTCCTACCGCTAGGCGCATATAGCCCTTGTTGTCCTGCTTCCATTGTTTGACCGTGCTGACCTTAACGCCCAATGCGACCATCAGCAGGATAATAATGAGCGGCGCAACAAAAACGATATTGTAGAGCACCAACATCAAAAAGGCCGTGGCGTTAAAATTAACCGATAGAATCGAAATAATTGCCAGATAAGGTGCCCCGGTGCAGGGTAGCTCAACGGCCGAGACAAACATCCCCAACAAAATTACGCTGGGCACGGTAATCTTTGAGGACATGCTTTTAATCTTATTGGCAAAGTAGGCAGGGATATGAAGCGATAGGCCTTTGCCGTACCAAAAGAAATCTTTAATCTCCAAAATACCCGCAAAAATCACCAGCGTTCCGACGGCGATCGACAGATACTCGGTTACCCAGAGCGGGATTGAGCCAAGAAAGTAAACCAGCCCTAAGCCAGCCACTAAGTAAGTAATAAAGACGGCAAAAATATACAGACTGCCCAACAACATTAGGCGCTTCATTGAGCTCTGATTGCCAAGCACCACCGACACCATCAAAATCAGCACGCCAATCGCACAAGGGTTGATCGAGTCAACCGCCGCGGTGGTTAGGACAATCCCCAGCGTTGGTAGGTCAATTCCCATCGCCCCCCTCGCCATCAAACGCTTCTGTTAGCTCGCCAGTGGTTTTGGCCACCTGGTAGCTCTGACAGAGATTATCGGTTCGCACTTTTGGAGCGTCAAACTCAATAATAATACACTCCCCGGGTGGGACACTGGCGGTTTCGGCGTAACGAAATTGTGCAAAGTTATCGATTTTGCGCTGGCTAAATGTTTTAGTGTCTAGGTTGGTAGTATAAACAAAGGTCTGAAGTATCGCCTCGGTGTCGCCGCAGTTTTGGCCGTTAATAAATGTTTTGGCGCCGGTGTTGGTTGGAATGGTTAGTGATTTGTTAGTTAGCTCCCCACCGATCGCTTGAAAAAACGCCCCTAGATTAACGTCTCGATACTCAACCACCACGCCCTCCACGTGAATCCGCTTATCGTTGTGCTCGTGCAGTGTTGGGGTACCAATTTTATTGGATAGCCCGGTTGGGTCAAGCAGGTCTTGTTCACTGCCGCAGGCCCATATTTGAAAATCGGCATGCCAGTGCACCGGCCCTTTGGTCACCGATACCTGGTTTAAATAGACAGTCATGCCGATAAGTGTTCCCGTTGTCAGGGCGATTAAGCCAGTAATTGCCCAGAAAATAATCCGTTTGGCCGATTCGCTGGGATTGCGCATAACCACCGCAATGAAAAATAGAAATCCCAAAGAAATTGCCGCAACGTAGACAGTCTGAACAGAGAAAGTAGCGATTAGCTGATCGAGCGGGCCCGTGGAAAAATCGTGTATCTTACTGGCAACGACATTAGCATGTTGTTCCCCCTCATGGGCGAGAGCCGACGACAGTAACGTTTGCCAAAAATGTAGCCACCCTCCAAGCATCTCCTCAAGCATATCACACTGTCTGCTTCTGACGATTCAACAGGGTTAATATTGCCGGTAATATTAGTACAACCGCTGCCACCAACAGAATCGGCCACCAATCCTCGCTGGAGAGATGGGTTAGCCCAAAGACCTCGCGGAGCGGTTCAAGGTAAAGGATCGCTAGCTGGAGTGCTACCGAAAGCACTACCGACCCCAACAGAAATGGATTGGAGAATACCGGCAAACGATAGCGCAGGCGAATAACAAATATTCTTGCCAACTCAAAGATCACCAAGGCCGTAAAAGTAGCTGTCCGGGCCTCGCCTAAACCTTTGTGGACATTTAGCCAGTAAACCACCAGGCAAGAGAGGCTAATAAATAGCGAGTAGCTAATCATCTGGTACCACTCGGCTTTGGTGATAATTTCTTGCTGAAAATCCTGGGGATGGCGTTTCATAATCCCTTGTTCGGCTGGGTCTAAACCGATTGCCACGGCCGGCAAGCCGTCGGTAACCACGTTGATCCACAACAACATCACCGCCGTTAATAGTAAATCTTGAAAGATCAGCGCCCCAACAAACACCACGACTACTTCGGCTAGATTGCAAGAAATTAAGTAGTTAACGAACTTGCGGATGTTGTGATAGATTCCCCGACCCTCGCCGATGGCTGCGACAATTGTCGCAAAGTTATCGTCTAATAAAACCATGTCGGAGGCCTCTTTGGCCACATCGGTGCCTGATATCCCCATCGCCACCCCGATATCGGCTTTTTTGAGCGCCGGCGCGTCGTTGACGCCGTCGCCGGTCATCGCCACAATATGGCCAGTTTTCTTCAAGGCTCCAATAATCCGCAGTTTCACCCCCGGGCTAACCCGGGCATAAATCGAGGTGACTTCCGCTAGCCGCTCAAATTCATCGTCGCCCATCTTGTCGAGCTGCTGGCCGGTCAAGCAACGCTCGCCCAAGCCGATTTCCCGAGCAATCGCTTTGGCAGTTTGGGGGTTATCACCAGTAATCATAATTACCCGGATACCGCTCTCCCGACAGAGCGCGAGAGTCTCAGAAATCTCTGGTCGGGCGGGGTCGTTCATCCCTTGCAAACCGCTAAATATCAAACCGTTTTCGCTGTAGTCGACCCCGCCTTGGGCCGGTTTGTAGGCAAAGGCCAACACTCGCAGAGCTCGGTTGGCCATCTCCTCATTAGCGGCGAGGATTTGGCGCTTGTCGTTAGCCGTTAATCGACGAACTTTCTGGCCGTCAAATATCTCCGTACAGAGCTTGAGAACAACCTCGGGGGCACCTTTGGCGTAAACGATTTGCTCGCTGCCCTGTTTGCCGATCACCGACATCATTTTTCGCTCGGAGTTGAAGGGAATTTCCTTGAGGCGTCTAAAGTTAAGATTAATTTTGGCCTTAGCCGCCGAGACCAGTAGTGCAATCTCCGTCGGGTCGCCAGTTGGCTTGGGAGTAATCGTCGCATTATTACAGGCCAACCCAGCCGTTAGTAGGTTTGCCAGTGCTGGATCGTCTTTTGTCGGTTTACCACCCTCGGAAGTTATCTCGCCAACGGTAGCGTAGCCGGCTCCACTAACCAGGTAATTTTCGCTAATTGTCCAGAGATTGCTGACAGTCATCTCGCCAGTCGTCAGGGTGCCGGTTTTATCGGCACAAATTACATCAACCGAGCCGAGCGTTTCCACGGAGTTAAGTTTGCGCACCAAGACGTTGCGTTTGAGCATTTTCTGCGTCCCAAAAGCCATGGCAATCGTTACTACCGCTGGCAGACCCTCTGGTACCGCCGCTACTGCTAGAGCGACGGCGGCGATTGCGGCCGTTAGGAAACGCTCCAGCAACGACAAATTTTCGCTGTGGCCGAACAAAAATGTGTAGATAAACAGCACTGCCGCAATTACCGCCACGGCAATACCGATTATCCGGCCAATTACGTTGAGCCGCTGTTGAATCGGCGTCATTGTTTCCTTGGCAACCGAGACCATTTTGGCGATATGGCCAATTTCGGTGTTGTTACCGGTATTGACGACTACCCCCAGGCCACGGCCACGAGCTACCACCGTGCCGGAAAACGCCAAATTAGCTTGTTCGCTCAGCAGTTTTTTTCCGGTTAATTTGGCCGGGATTTTTTCGACTGGGTTGGCCTCGCCGGTCAAAATTGCCTCGCTGATTCGCAGGTCGGCCACGTCTAATAAGCGCAAATCGGCCGGGACCTTGTCGCCCTCCTCCAGAATAACGACATCGCCCGGAACTAAGTCGGTGGTGGGGATGTTTCTGCGAACTCCCCCGCGAACTACCCGGGCCTCAAAACTAAGTAGCGACTTGATTTTGGCTAGAGCTTTTTCGGCTTTGTACTCCTGGAAAAACCCAAAAGCGGTAATCATGACGACAATCGCAATAATCAATAGCGCTTCGATCAAATCCGCTTGCTCGCCGGTGTAGAGCCAGATGCCAATAGTTAGCAGAGCGGCGATTAGTAAAATAATAATCAGCGCGTTTTTATATTGGGCTAAATACGTGAGCCAAGGCGACGGCGGTTTGGGCGGAGTAAGCTGATTCTCTCCGTATTTGGCCAGACGACTCTTGGCCTCTTGTTCGCTTAAACCCTTACTTTGGTTACTCGAAAAAGTCGCCAAAACTTCGCTCACCGACTGATTAAAGTAGCTCCCCCGCGCTTCCATTACTATTAGTCTACGATATTCTGGCAAAACTATCTCTTGACCGGACAATTAGCTCTGCTAACCTAAAGCCATGGAAGAACCAAGCCAAGACATCAAGGCCATCCCTTGTGAGAACTGCCCAAAAGGCGTTAAAGACGGGATGATGTTCGTTAAAGACGGCAAAACTTATTGCTGTGGCGACTGTCATCAAACTGGCAAACGCGACAACACCTGCGAGTTCTGCTAGCCCAGGCCGAACAATACGGCGCTAGCAACAGCAAAGTAGACAACGATACTAATAAAGTCCTGAACTAACGTCGTTATCGGGCCGGCGCCAACCGCTGGATCAGCGTGTTCGCGGTAAAGCAGTAGCGGCACGAGCAGCCCTATCACCGTCGCCACGATGGCGTTTATTAGCATCGCCAAACCAACGGTGATCGCTAGTAATGAATCGTTGAACCAGAATTGGGCAAACAACGCCAACAGGGCACCGAAGATTACTCCCAGCGTCAGCCCCAACGACAATTCCTTTAACAGATATATTGTCAGCTTTGGCTGGTGCTTGGACAGATTACGAACAAAGATGATCTCGGTCTGCGCACCGATAGCGTCGCTTAAGTAAACAATAAACGGCAAGAAGAACGCCAAGCTGATCTGTTCGGACAGAACTGTTTCGTAGCGGGAGATAAAAATCGTAATCAACGCCCCGCCGATTAATCCGACAATCAGCCACGGCAGCCGATGCCGCAGCAGCAGCCGGACCCCTTCGGTTTCCTCGTCGATTTGGTAAAGGCGGTGACGAAATCGCATAGTGCCATCGTAGCAGTTTACGGTCGACTCGGTTCAAAAAATTTAGTAAAATATCGGAACAGGTCCCGTCGTCTAGTGGCCTAGGATATCTGGTTCTCATCCAGAAGATCACGGGTTCGAATCCCGTCGGGACCGCACGCAATGACCCGCCCTTGTGGCGGGTTTTTGCGTGGATCTGGGATGAGAACCAGCTGGCAGAGCCAGCGGGGCTCGATAGCGAGCGAAGTGAAACGAAGCAAGCTTTCCCGGGGATTACGAACCGAGTGAAGCGAGGTGAGGAATACCGCAGCGAAGCGGAGGGTAATCCCGTCGGGACCGCAACTAGTTTTTCAGTTTCTCCACCACGTATGAAACCAGTTTCTGCGGCGTGATTTCGGTTTTCAGAAAGTATCCTTGGACTTTATCCTTGGCCATATCCCGGTATTCCTGGTTGGGCATCGCCGTCAAAATAAATATTGGTGTATTGATCGTCAGCGGGTTGGAGCGAAAAACTCGCAGTGCCCCCAGCCCCCCTTGGCGCGGCATCATTAAATCCAAAATAATCGCGTCGGGTTTATTAGTTAGCGCTTCGGTCACACCAGTCTCACCGTCGGCCGCTTCGAAAATTTCAAAGTTGTTGTGGTGAAAAATCTCTTTATAGAGTTCTCTAAGCTCGGTGTTGTCCTCAATCAGTAGTACACTGCGTTGTTTCATTGCTCACCCTTACACTACACTCTACTGTCTCTGTTTTTTAGCCCAGACCAAAAGCGAGCTAACGATTAGTTTGCGCAGCTCGTCAACAACGATAATCGACGAGGCGATAATAATCGCCACAATCAACGCATTGGCCGAAATCGGCACAGTTTGTAGTAGCGTTGATACCGCCGGCAAATAAACTGCCGCCATATGAAGAGCGACCGAAATTATCAGGGTGGCAATTAATAACTGGTTGCTAAGAAAGGGCATTTTAAAGACTGACCGGATATCGGAGCGGCTGTTGAGCAAGTTGAAGAGTTGGAAAAAGACAACTGTCGTTAGGGCGACCGTTCGGGCATACTCCACGCCGGCTGGCAGATAGGTTCGATAGACGATTATCGTCCCAACGGTCATAACCACCGTCAACAGCAACATCCGAGCGAGGGTGCTGGCGCTAAGAAACGGCTCGTGGGGATGACGAGGCGGCCGTTTCATTAAGTTTTCTTCCGGCGGCTCAACGGTTAAGGCCATTGAGTTAACGCCGTCAGTTACTAAGTTTATCCACAAAATTTGCACCGCCACCAACGGCAGGGGCAGATCCAGCAGAACGGCGATAAATATAACGGCGATTTCAGCAAAGCTGGTCGAGACCAAAAAGAATATCGCTTTGCGCAAGTTTTCCCAGATCAGCCGACCTTGTTTGATTGCCTCAATAATCGCCGAGAAGCTGTCTTGGAGCAGAACCATATCGGAGGCCTCAATTGCCACGTCGGTACCAGCCCGACCCATCGCGATGCCGATATCGGCTTTTTTGAGCGCCGGCGCATCGTTAACGCCATCGCCGGTCATCGCCACAATCTGGCCGCTCTGCTGAAGTCGCTCAACGATCTGGAGTTTCTGCGACGGCGTCGCTCGGGAAATTACGGCCACTTTATCGAGCTGTTTATGGCCCAGGTCATCGGCGTTGATAACCTCGCCGTAGTTAGCGATACCGGAGCGCCGGGCAATTGATTCGGCGGTTTTGAGATGGTCGCCAGTAACCATCAACACCCGTAGCCCGGCTTCGCTAGCGGTTTTCAATGCCGCAACGACATCGCTGCGAATTGGGTCGGTCATGGCGAAAAACCCCACAAAGGTCAGGTTTTTTGCCTGGCTCACTGATATATCAGCCGAACTCGGCAGATCAACGTAACCTAGTGCAACAACCCGATACCCTTGAGCGGCGTAGTTGTCGGCCGCCTGTTCTAGCTCCGAGTGACCGTCGTTGCTTAAACGCCGGGCAAGACCAGTGTTAGTGGTGGTTTTGGACGATAGGGCAAGGATTTTTTCCGGCGAACCCTTGACAATCAGCCGGTTACCACCAGCAATTCGGTGGGCCGAAGCACTAAAACGCAGTGTTTGATCGAACGGTAACTCCATTACTTCTGGGCTGGTCTTTTCTTGCTCAAAGGCGTACCAACCGGCCTTAGCCGCCACCACCGCCAGGGCCGTTTCGGTCGGATCGGTCAGCTGTTTGATAGCGTCGTTTTTGAGATCTTTGCGGTTAACACCGGTGCTAGTTGCCAAACTAGCCAATTGGAGGAGTAGTTTGGCCGGTTTTTCTTTATTGATCGCTACGTGTCGGTCATCCGCGTAGAAATCACCGGTCAACCGATAGCCCTCGCCGTCCACCCGGAATTCTTGGCCGGCACTGTAGATTTTTTCGACCGTTAATTTGCCTTCGGTAATCGTGCCAGTTTTATCGACGCAGACAACCGTCGCACTACCCAAAGTTTCGGCGGCTGAAAGCTTGCGGATTAGAGCGCCTTTTCTGAATACCCGCATCAACCCCACTGACAGGGTAACGGTAATCGCCACTGGCAAGCCCTCTGGCACGATCGAAACCAGCAAGGAAATAGAAACCTTAACCAACTCCAGCGGCGCAATATTATTAGAGACACCAATGGCAATCAGCGCCGAAAGAAAGGCCACAGTCACGGCCAATAAGTACTTAGCGACCCGGCCAACTTGTTTCTCTAGGTTTTCCGGCACTTCTTTGACTTCGGCAACTTCCCGGGTAATTTTGCCGATCTCACTGCCCATCCCGGTTGCCACCACCACCGCCACTGCTTGGCCGCTAATTACTAGTGTTGAACTATAAACCATATTCACTCGGTCAATCAACGGGGTTTGCTCGGCCACTGTCGATTCGTGTTTCTCGGCCGGTAACGACTCGCCGGTTAGGGTTGCTTGGTTAACTCGGAGATTTTTACTTTGAAGAATTCGGGCATCGGCCGGGACTCTGTCACCGGCCTCCAGCACGATAATATCGCCAGCTACTAACCCCCGAGCCGGGATTTTCTGCTCGATTCCTTCACGAATTACCCGAGCTTGCGGCGAGAGGATTTGGCGCAGTTTGGCCATAACGTTCTCGGCTTTGCGCTCCTGCAAATAGCCAATGACGGCGTTTGCCACGATGACAGCACTTATTACCACCGCGTCTGTCCAGGCCCGTTGATACAAGCTAAAAACGTCCGCTAGTAACAAAATATAAATTAGGGGGCTGTTAACTTGTCGCCAAAATACCTCAAATTTGGTCGGGCCAGTTTTAAATTTTAGTTCGTTCGAGCCGCCCCGGCGCAAGCGCAACTTTGCTTGCTCAGCGCTTAAACCGTGGGCTTCGTTGGTATGCAACTGCGCCAGTACCCTCTGCTTGGGCAGGGCATGAATTCGCTCAGTCATTACTTTTTAGCATACCGAATTTGACCGACTTTAGCGGCGGTGTAGTATACGAATAGCGTTCGGTGCCGAGCGTGTACCTCTTTTGGAGGGGGAAATTTATGCTAGCCACATTCACACTGATTGCGGCTGCTTACGCCGCGCCCGGGCCCTTCCGGGCCGAATACGACTCTTTTGCAGCCGGGAAGCACCGGCTAGTTCCACTGCACGGCCGACGGACAATCCGGCAAGCTCAAGACGAGCTGGAGAAGCTCTTTCCTGGCCAAGTTGCCTTTGTCACGAACGGGGGCTACTTCGACACCAAGACCAAGGCGGCTGTCGACCTGGTTGTCATCAACAACAAGCTCATCTCCGGCTATCTATTTATTGGCCGGCCGATCCTGGCCTCTGGTGAAAGAAAAGCAACCATCTTCACCGGCAGCGGCGAGGTGCCGTATCGCAAGTGGGAGACCTACAAGGACATCGGTGGGTTCACCGAGGCACTGGCCGGCGATAACAGCGCCATTGAGCCAGAGCGCTACACCAATCGGCAGATTGTGGTAGTCCGTAACGGTACTTACCTGTTCATCCGGATGCAGAATGCTAATCAAAGTCGCTGCGACCGAGTGATTGAAGAGTGCGGTCTCAAGCTCGGCCAATTTCTTTTTTTAGACGGCGGCAGCTCGATGGACAGCGACACCGTTACGACCACCCAGCTGGGCGTGATTACCCTTCCGTAACCCGACCGACGGGTAAGCTCTGTGCTTACCCGTCTTTTCTTTTACAGCGGCAGTATCTTTGGCCGGCAGGGACATTAATAGTGGCGGCGCGGCAGCAAGGAACTGGCCAATTAGCCACGTTCCGATTTTAGTAGGAAACCAGGGATTAAAATGTTGACTTTTGGCACAATATATGGTATGGTTCGAGCGCTGATACGCGGTATTGGTGGTCGTGATTGTACCGAACAATCAAACAAACCGTGCGCTGCCTTACGGTAGTGGCACAAACGGGCGGGATGTCACCCGGTGAAAGACATCAAGAGTACATTTAAATGAACAAACCCTTAACATGGTGGGTCGGACTGACCCTCTTCGTCCTTGGCGGCCTAGCCGTCATTACGCCGCCGGAATACTATCCCGGTTGGTATCAACGAGTTTGGGGAGTCACACACCCCTACAAGACCGATGCGACTCTTCAAGAAAGGAAGGCGCCCGCGATTTTCGGCCAGATCTGGGTCGGTCGCGGTGAGAAAGGTGTCGGCGGTAACACCCGTCTCGAGTTCGAGCAACCAGCGCTTCGTAGAGAAGCAGCCGATGCCGACGCTCGCGTCGACGGCCGTGCCCGACACATGGGTTGGATGGGCCTAGTCGCCATGATCGGGCTGCTGCTGATGATCCTCGGATTTCGGCAGGAGGAGCGAGAGCGCGACGACCGTCGTTTCGAGCACCTGGGGCATCAGCCTCCGACGCCGAAAGATCAGTCGGCTCAACCGACCTTAGTGCTGGCCTCCGACAACCCAAGTAACCCGTTAGCCAGTGAGTCCCCGGACACGGACAAGCCACCGCTCGAGGCCGTCAATGACGACCCGGAGCCCAAATGGTGGCAGCGCCTCTTTGGGCGCAGCCGCCGTCACGACGAACATCGCAGACAGCGGCACATGGTCGCTGCTCCTCCGGAGCCGATCAAGATCATCGTCGTCGTCGAGTCATTCGACGACAAAGATAAGTCGAAGGCACGACACGTGCTGACGGCTGATCTGCCACCAATGACCGTTCACACGGTCAATGCTCACCTCAAGGTGGGTAGCGAGAACACAATCCAGCAGATGGATCTGGACGTTCACTAACGTTCAGGCAGTCTCTGGCGAGCGCAGGAATAAACCCCTGCGCTCTTTTTTATTTTACTTCTGAGCAAAGATGCCCCGCAAAAAATGCCTGTGTCGCAGCTAATTTGGCTACAATGTCTGTATGTTCGGTTTGCACAAGCACTGGCATTACCCCAATATCACGCTGCTTTTGATTAGCGTTGCCGTTACCGCTTGGCTGTTCTACAACGGCCATCTCGAAACTGTGACAGTCTCTTTTGGCACCCTCGGCTATATCGGTGTCTTTTTGGCCGGGATGATGTTTGTCTCCACCTTTACGATTCTGCCGGCCACCGCCATTTTGTTTGCCTTTGCCCAGGATTTGCCGGCTTTGCCGGTGGCTTTAACCGGCGCGGCTGGAGCGATGATTATGGATTATCTGGCCTTTCGTTTTATCCGCGACCGGCTCTTGGCGGAACTAAACCCGTTTCTCAAAATGCTGCGGATTTACCGGCCGGTTAATATTTTGAAAACGAAATATTTTGCCTGGCTGGCGCCGGTGGTTGGGGCGATCGTTGTAGCCTCGCCGCTGCCGGACGAACTCGGCCTAACCCTGCTGGGTCTAACGAAAATTTCGGCCGGGCGTTTCATCGCCCTGACGTTTGTGCTGAACTTTATTGGGATATTGTTGATTGCCTTGGCGGCACAATAAAATTAAGGCCGCCCTTGCGGGCGGCCAGTTGTGGGGTTAACCACCCCGTTGGTCTAGTGTTGCCAAGCTCTGCCCTAGATAAGCGACCGAAGTCAACAAGGTCGCTGGGCATTTGGCTAGGATTTTAAAATCGTTGCAGTGGCTTCTTCTATCTGGCATCGGTCACGTTGCAGGCTCGAGAAGTAATAGACCGACTCGAATAGCTTTTCACCGATACCATTGAATTTGAAAATACTCACCCAGTACGAAAAGGGATTGTGGGGTGGGGAGACATCGATTGGTGTGCCAAATTTATCGGTAATTTCGCTGCAAGGCTTTTTTAAGTCAGCGATTTGCTCCCGGTAGTTCTCGCTGACTTTGGCCAGGGTTCGATTTGGCTGGAAGGTGTAAGGCAAAAGCGCTGGAACCAGAAGATTATAGTCTGGGGACTCGGATATTTTTCTCTCTAACCAACCCGTGCGCACTCCCGAAATAAACATGCTGTTGACGTGGTACTCAATTTTCAAACTAGCGGTAATTCCCTCAGCGGGATTATGCAGATTTTTGACCAGTTCTTTTACCGCCAATTTTTCAGTTTCTGTAACGTCACTGGAAATAATTGCCTGAAGTAATTCAAGTGCTCTTTGTTTGATAGTGTTGGCAACAAGCGAAGTAATAATCGGCCCTTGGCTAGAACTAATTGCCTCCGCAACCGTGAGCACCTGAGAAACGCCAGCAATCGCTTCTGGCACATCGCCCTCACGGCGAAGTTGTTCGGCGTTTGTTAGCAAGAGCAAGCTTGCTACGGTAAGCCCCGAATATCTCATTACCGGGGCGTTAGCTACGTCGCTTGCCGTTTTGTATATGCTCAAGTCGGCAAACCCAGGCTCCTGGAAAGAGAGCTTATTAGCGGCAGCTGAAAAAATCCTCAGAATTTCCGTTTTTTCAGCATCAGAGAGCTGTAATTTTTTATTCGGGATATCCCAGGATGATAATTCTTCGGCGATCGGTAAATTGACATTACTTAACCTGGCAACTGATTTTATCCTGCTTAGCGCCACCAGTTCCACGTACATGTTGTTACCGTCTGAAATCTCACGCTTTGGCAAATCCAGATCGGCATGCGACACAACTGGATCGTAAAGACCAGCTAAATTGGCAACAGTAAAAACGGTTAGTGCGGCCAATCCCCAGCGACGATTAACTTGACGACGTTTTAGAATTTTTTCGCGCATTTGTCGTAACTGATCAGGGCTCATGTCGCTGGGTATTTGACGGCGAAAACGGAGCGGAAAAGCGTGATACCAACTGGCCACAGCGTACATAATCATCGGTGGTAGCAGGGTAAGAGCCATCACAAACCAGGGATCAAGTAGCGAGTAGGTTGTCGTACCCCCCGGGATGATGTTATCTACACCCGTAGATAAGCGAGCGAACTGAACCAAAAGAACGACTATCACACCTACCCCGGCCGTGGCGGCGGCCAATAAAATCCGACCAGTTGTTAAAAAACTTGCCAATATCGCCACAACACAGCTAGTGATAATAAAAATTTCGCCAACTACCGTTACATCTGCCCCAACAATCTGCGATTGCATATACGCACCAGTCAGGAAACAAGCAAAAAATATAGCGCTAACAAACCACCAGCTCGTAGCGCTGTATCTTGCCATCTGATTACCGGAGCCATCTCTGTGGAAATATTCACTAACGATGCTGCCCGGCAACCCCAGTAAGGCGTGGAGAAAAGTTTCCTTGAGGATATGGGAGTCATTCAGCTGTTGGGCTTCGGCGAGTTGGTCGCGAAAAAGCTGGAGCATATCACCGCCGTATTGTTGCTGATGATTGGCAGGATAAAATTTAAGAGCCTTGCTGAAAATAACGGCATACCGCTCTGATTGAACCGATAAGTCCTTCATACCGACAGAACTTGGGGTTTGAAGTTCCTAACAAGTTTTTCCATCCGGGCTAACTCGCTTTTAACAACTAATCGGCCGGTTGAGCTAAGAATGTAGTAACGGCGGCGCTCGTCCGGACGAATAGCGGCTGGGTCTTTTTTGTGACCGACTTCTTTAATTAGTTTAGCCAATAGCAACCGTTTGATATTGGTATAAAGGGTTGCTGGACCAAGGTTAATCTCATCGTCTGACATTACCGAAACTTCTTTCATTATTGCGTAGCCGTGTTTTTCCCCCTCCGTTAGAGCCAGGAGAATATAGAGCGCTGGTGTGCCAATTGAGTCGTTCATAGTTCAAAACTACTATATCACATAGTGATATGTCAAGTGATGATATATAAGATAAGAGGCCGCCCTTGCGGGCGGCCATGAGTCGTCTAAGCGGCAAAGCCGTTACGTAGTATCTGGGCACAGAGTGGGTCTATTAGACGTGGCTTCACGCCACGCTCCGGATGCGGCATCATCCCCAAGACGTTGCCGGCCTCGTTCAAGACACCGGCGATTGCCATTTCGGAACCGTTCGGCGCCGAATTTGGGGTGACGGTCCCATCGCTCTCGCAGTACTGAAAGGCCGCACGGCGGTTCCAATCGCCATCGACAATCCCGTCAGGATCGACGAACCGGCCTTCGCCGTGAGCAATTGGGATACGGATCGGTCCGGTCAAACCCTTTGTCCAGCGACTCTTCCAGTTGATTGGCGTAAGCCAAACATCCTTACAGATGAATTTGCCTTCGGAGTTAGTCATCAATGCGCCTGGCAATATCCCGGCCTCACAGAGGATCTGGAAGCCGTTGCAAACACCGATAACCGGCTTACCGGTTAAGACATACTCCTTTAATGAATCGACAACTGGTGAAGTTGCTGCCGTCGCTCCTGCCCGCAGATAATCGCCGAACGAAAACCCACCTGGCAGGAACAGACCGTCGTAACCGTCTAAGTCTGTTTGCTTGTGCCAGACATATTCCGAACGTAAGCCAAGCTCCCGCAAGACCCAAAGCGCGTCCTGGTCGCAGTTGGAACCAGGAAACTGGACCACGCCGATCAGCCGTGAGTTAAGGTTCATAGTTTTGTTGTAGCAGAAAAAATAAACTTTGCGGCTGGGGTAGGAGACGTAAGTCGTGGCTGCGCCACTCCTAGATTCTCACCGCCAGGCGGCGGTTCGAAAACGAACCCAGCCCGTTGGGCTTGGTTCTCGTCCACAGCAGCCAACAAAAATACCCCAGACGGGGTACTTTTGTTGGCTG
>JBBDZM010000009.1:0-18535 GCA_040900165.1 Patescibacteria group bacterium
TCACGATAATGACTAAAATTCACTATTCTCACGCAAGGGTTCGAATAGTAGAGTTTTATTCAAGGTAAATAGGTTGAATAAAAGTGATAAAAACAATATAATATCTAAGCAAACATTTGGAGGATATATGTCTTACAAACTATCAGAAGTAGCATTAATGCAAGTCAAGCAAGAACAAGCCGCGGACAACACGGCCACATTTGTGGTTGAACCGTTATCGCCGGGTTTTGGATTAACAATTGGTAACGCTATGCGCCGGGTATTGCTGTCGTCTCTTGAAGGCGCCGCCATTACCTCGATCCGTATCGAAGGCGTTAGCCATGAATTTTCAACGATCAAGGGTATCAAACAAGACGTTGTTGATATTATTCTTAACCTTAAGCAAGTTCGAGTAAAACTTCAGGGCGATGAGTCCCAAGTAATTGTTCTCGAGTCCAAGGGCGGCAAAAAAGTTAAGGCTGGTGATTTCAAGTGCCCAACCGGCGTTGAGATCCTTAATAAAGACCTGGAGATCGCTGAGGTTACTGGTAGCGGCAAACTACTACTGGAAGCAACCATCGAACGCGGCCGTGGTTACGTTCCAACCGAACTTCGTAAAGAAGAAAAACTACCAATCGGTGTTATCTCGATCGATGCGGCTTTCTCGCCAGTTAGAAAAGTTAACTTTACCACCGAGAATACTCGTGTTGGTAAGATGACTAACTTCGATAAATTAATTCTAGAGATCGAAACTGACGGCTCAATAACCCCACAGCAGGCAATGGAACAGTCATCTGGAATTATCGTTGACCATTTCTCGGTCATCGCTGGTAACCAGTCCGCCGTAGTTGAACAAGTTAATGCTGATGACACCACTGTTGAGTCAATCGAGCAAAAACCCAAGAAAGCCCCCACCCAAGGTCGAGAAGCCAAAGCTAAAAAATCCGTCAAAACCGAGACCAAAAAGTCAGCCAAGTAAGATTTAGATGAAACGGACACTCCGTGCACAAGCTGATTTCCAATCGACACTTCTGCGTAATCAGCTTACTTCGCTTGTGCTCTACGAGTCCGTTACAACTACCAAAAGCAAAGCCAAAAAATTAATTGCCTTCGCTAATCACTTTTTCAACCGAGTTGTTCCGGCTGATCTTAATTCAAAACGATTAGCGGCGGCCACGTTGTTTGATAAAAATGCCCAAGAGAAAGTATTTGAGGAAATTCTGCCACGCTATGGCAAGACCGACACAACTTTTGTCCGACATTTCCGAGTTTTGCCCCGCAAAGGCGATAGTGCCGAGATGGTAATGGTGAGCTTAATTAAAACCCTCCAAGCTCAGAAAACTAAGTTGGTTGATCCGGCCAAACCAGTTGCCGATACCAAACCAGTCACTAAAAAAGCTCCTAAGAATGCCCCTAAGAAAGAGAGCAAATAATGGAACGCTCTACTCACACTATCGATGCTAGCGGCAAGGTCCTTGGGCGCTTAGCCACCGAAATCGCGGTTTTACTACGCGGCAAGAACAAAGTTGGATTTACCTTCCACCAAGACCACGGCGACAAGGTTGTTGTGACTAACGCCGATAAAGTCACCGTTACTGGCCGCAAAGCCAAGCAAAAAATGTACTATCGTCACTCTGGTTACCCAGGTGGTCTCAAAGAAATGAGCTATGAAAAACTTCAGTCCCAACATCCCGAGCGAATTATTGAGCTAGCCGTTAAAACAATGCTTCCTGACAACCGTCTCAGAAAAGGTTGGATGAAACGCCTTAGCGTAAAGAAGGGGGCTAACTAATGGCTGTAGCAAGTTTTTTTAAAGGCGTTGGTCGCCGCAAGACAACAGTCGCCCAGATCCGCCTAAATTCGGGTAACGGTAGTTTTGCTTTTAATGGATTAGAGCGAGAGTTGCCTCAAAAAGTTAAAAACGTTCTGATGATCGTTGATAAGCTTGGGTCGGTTAATATTTCGGCCATTGTTCGCGGCGGCGGTAAAACCGGCCAAGTAGACGCGATTGTTTTGGGCGTTGCCCGAGCATTAGTCGATCTCAACCCGGACTTTCGCTCAGGTTTGCGTAAAGCTGGTTTTCTAACCCGCGATGGCCGCAAAAAAGAGCGCAAGAAACCGGGTTTGAAAAAAGCTCGTCGCGCACCGCAGTGGGCAAAACGCTAAAGTCGCAATTCATTTTTACTCTGCTAAGATGCGGATATGTCCGCATTAATACTCGATATTGAAACCGCTGGGTTTCCCGCAAACAAATTTGATAAAGCGACAACCAAGCTAATCCAACAAAAACTTCTTAAGGAATTGGCTGACGACCCAGATAAAAATGCCGAAGAATTTTTCGGTCTTTCGCCGTATACTGGCCAGATCGTGGCAATCGGTACCGTTGACAGCGAATCCAAACGCGGCGCGGTCTATTATTTGGATCCAACCGGCAATACCGATGACAAAGAGCAGGAGGGAGTCGTTTTTCGCTCGTTTATAACCGAGGCGGAGCTTTTAGCAAAATTTTGGGATTTAGCCGATAAATACGATACGTTCGTCACCTTCAATGGCCGGACTTTTGACTTGCCGTTTTTGAATATTCGCTCGGCAATTAATAAAATCAAACCGTCAAAGGACTTAATGCAAGGTCGGTATCTTTATCAGCAGAGAGGCGTAACGCATATCGACGTCTACGACCAACTAACTTATTACGGCGGCTTTCGCTTTACGACTGGCGGATCGCTCCATATGGCTTGCCAGGCGTTTGGGATATCGACACCTAAAGAAGGCGATGTCGATGGTTCCAAGGTAACACCGATGTTTGAAGCCGGACGTTACCGCGAAATTGCCGAGTATAATGCCCGAGATATCCGGGCAACTAAGGAACTTTACAGTTTCTGGCGCAACTATTTAGCGCTCTAAACTTGAAATAACATCTTTGAAAAGGGAAAATTACCAGTAGAGGATTACCAAAAGTGAAACAGAAACTTGAGCAGCTCAATCAATCGTACAAAAAAGCCCTCGGGCTGGTTCTTCAAAAGGAATACTCCGGTGAAGGAGTAATTGTTGAGGATGTTCTACTAGATTCGTCGATGCAACACGGCCGAGCTTGGTTAATTTGTAGTAACTCCCAGCTAATCGATATCCAAAAGCATCGTGGCGCAATTCAAGCTAATGTTCAAAAATATCTCCAAACCCGTAATACACCGAAAATCGAGTTTCTACTGCGTGACGGCTATCTTGGCAAAATGGAAGAGTTGTTTGAAAAAGTTGAGTCGGAACTACCTAAAGATGAAAACTAAGGTATTGGTCTTTCTAATTTTTACCGTCACGTTGTTTGCAATTGGTACGCTGGTAACAATCCTTTTTAATATGCCCCCCGATAATCGTTCGGTGTTAGCAATGTTCTATACCTGTGTGTTTTTGTTGATATTTGGCGCAGTCTTTTTTATTGGCTACGGCGTTAACCACTACCGCTTTCAGGCCCTGCCGCCGTGGCAACAAACGGCATCAGTTTTTCGCTACGGTGCGCTACTTGGGTTATTTGTGGTGCTCAACCTACTAGTTAGCGCTTACGTTGGGCTTAGCTGGCCGTTGTTTATCGTTCTTGGAGTGCTGGTAGTTCTAGCAGAGGTACTTTGGCGAAAGCGCGCTAATATTAAACTGCCATGACCGGCCATCTTCACCCCCTTACGGTGACGACAAATAGAATCGTCGAGTACTTTCGACCTTATGGCTTTGAGGTGGTTTTGGGTAATGAAGTGGTTACCACTAAAGATAATTTTGACTCACTCAACATCCCGGAGAATCATCCAGCTCGAGCCCAGTTCGATACTTTCTATTTGGAGGACGGACGGACCCTCCGGGCCCATCTGACATCGCTATATTTAAACACAATGAAAAAACGCCAGCCGCCCGTACGGTTATTATTCCCTGGCCGGGCTTTTCGTAATGAAGCTACCGACTCAACCCATCATCACACCTTCCATCAGATTGATGGATTAGTGATTGATGAAAAAACCAATCTCGGCAACCTTGTTGCCACATTAGAAGGGTTGATGAAACACCTCCTTGGCAACAAATTGGAGTTTCGTATTCGCTCCAGTTATTTTCCCTTTACTGAGCCGAGTATTGAGCTGGATGTGAAACGGCCTGGCGGTGACTGGTTAGAGATGTTGGGTGCGGGGATGGTTAACCCAAACGTGATCCGTTACTACGGGCTAGACCCGGATAAATACCAAGGATATGCCTTTGGCATGGGGATTGAGCGAGTCCTTAATGTTGCCAGCGGCGTTGATGATGTCCGGCATAACTTGTCGGGTAGCTATCTGTATTTGGGACAATTTTGATGGGTTATTTAAGAGGACTTACATGAAAGTATTAATCACCGATTTAAAAAAATATTTGCCCAAACTCAGCTGGAGCAACGAACAGTTGGCCCAAAAATTATCGGCAATCGGTCATGAAACCGATGTTGTTGGCAACAAGTTAGATATCAAGCTCACCAGCAACCGTAAAGATTGCGAAAAATTGGAGTATCTAGCCTTTGATCTGGCCGGGCTGTACCCGGAGCTTGGTTCAAACGGCAATTTAATTAGCTTTAAACCTGGCAAAACCATTCCAGTGACGCTGGAGAAAATTAATAAGATTCTTGGTAGCAGCCTATCGATAGGAGACTACCAGAAAATTGAACGAATTGGGTTCTCAATCGGCGATAACGCCGTAATCGTTCCGGATTTCCGGACCGATATAAGTGAGGGTGCTGATATCGCCGAGGAAGTATTTCGGTTTATTGGAGTATCCGCCTTGAAAATCGAGCCGCTCTCAAAAGAACCGCCCAAGGAGTCTGGCCAGTTCCAATTTCTCAACGATATTCGATATGCGTTATTTACCGCGGGCGGCACGGAGACAAGTACAATATCGTTTCGCCGCAGCGGTGCCGTCAAAGTTAGTAATCCGTTCAGCAACAAGGAGCCGTATTTGCGAGCCGATTTGGTTGGAGGGCTACTAGAAACATTAGCGAAAAACCCATTTTCTCGCCGAAACATCTTCTATGAAATTGGCCAGGTTTTCAGGCCTGATGAAAAAACCTATCTTGGTATCGTCTTATCTGGCTATAAAAACCCCAACGACATCGTTGAAACTATCGCCAAGCAAATTGGCCAGCGCCTGGTGTTTAAAGCGGTTGGGGACGATCAATTGGCCCAATATTCTGTTAAACAACCCAACGTCTTAGTGGCCGAGATACCAGTAATTGAGCTGACCCCGAAAAAGATCGGCCCAACCATCTCCGCTCTACCCCAATTTACGAAAATTAGTAGTTTCCCGCCGTTGGTGCGGGAGATAACAGTTACGCCCGGGGATGGCACAGTGTTTATTAACAGCCTAACCAAAACATTTCCCGAGCTATTATTGGTCGAGCATATTGATAGCTACGTCAACCCGAACACCGGGACGACGAGCGATTCTTACCGAATGATTTTCCAAAAACACACCGGCAGCTTTACCAAGGATGAAATTTCACAAATTGACAATAAAATCGTTGAGCTTCTGTAGGGATAATTTATCCGGTAAAATAATAAACGATGAAACGAGTTTTGAGCAACAAAGTAGATCAGCTTGTCGGCAAAGATGTGATGATGCAGGGCTGGGCGGCAACCGTTCGCGACCACTCTAAGGTACTGTTTATCGATCTGCGCGACCGAACCGGCTCGACTCAAGTAGTTTTCACTGGCGATATCCTTGAGCAAGCAAGAAAAGTAACCGCCGAGTCTGTGATTACTATTGAGGGCACAGTCAGCGAACGTCCCCAGACGCTGGTTAACCCAAACCTAGTTAGTGGGAGCGTCGAGCTTCAAGCCAAAAAAATTGTCGTCGAGACAGCCGCTGACTCACTGCCGATACCGCTCGACGACCGATCGGTCTCAGAGGAGGCCCGGCTACGCTACCGCTATCTCGATTTGCGATCAAAAAAAATGGCTGAAAATATTCGGACACGCGCTAAGCTGAATAATTTCCAAAGGGACTATCTATCACGTAACGACTTTACCGAAGTAGAGACACCGTACTTATCAAAATCGACCCCAGAAGGAGCTCGGGACTACTTAGTGCCGAGTCGGATCGATCCCGGAAAGTTCTACGCCCTGCCGCAGTCACCCCAACAGTACAAACAGTTACTAATGGTTGCGGGGATGGAGCGCTACTTCCAAATAGTTCGTTGCTTTCGCGACGAAGACGCCCGGGGCGATCGTCAGCCGGAGTTCACCCAGCTCGATATTGAGCTTAGCTTTACTAATGAAGAAGAAATTATGGAGTTGGTTGAGCAGATGTATTTAGATTTAGTCCAGAAATTTTTCCCAGAAAAAATCTTAACCTTCAAAAAATTTCCCCGGTTGCGCTACGGTGAGGTGATCAAAGAGCACGGCAACGATCGTCCCGATCTGCGCCAAGACAAAACTAATGATGACGAACTGGCCTTTGCCTTTATCGTCGATTTCCCATTGTTTGAGTGGAAAGAAAGCGAGAAACGCTTTGATGCTACCCACCACCCCTTCACCAGTCCTCAAGCCGAATATGAGAATAATTTCGAGAAAAAACCCAAAGAAGCACTGGCAATGCAGTACGACCTAGTGCTAAACGGTAGCGAGATTGCCGGTGGCAGTATTAGAATCCACCGACCGGAAATTCTTCAGCGGGTTTTTGAATTTCTTGGTCATAAAATAGAAAAAGTTGAGCACGACTTTGGACATATTCTTAACGCCTTCAAATACGGCGTGCCACCGCACGGCGGCATTGCCGTTGGGTTGGACAGACTCTATATGATTCTATTAAAAGAATCGACAATTCGCGATGTGATTGCCTTTGCCAAGGCCGGCGATGGTAAAGACTTAATGATGAATGCACCTGACAGTGTTGAGCCAGCTCAACTAAAAGATTTGGGGATAAAACTTAACTGATGGATGCGGCCAATTACACCCCCCAACTAACACCGCGGCTCAAAAAAAGAAAATTCAATCGGATATTTATAATCGTTTTTGCGATTTCGCTATTTTTTTTGCAAGGGCGCAGCCAAACATTCGCCTCGCCAGCTGACGCTGTGTCGACACCGCCGACGACCCTTGATAATTTAACCAGCTACCTAACCGTGCCCAACGATACTCCAAACCCATTGATTTACGCCAAAAGTTATTTATTGATGGAGTCGGAAACGACTGAAGTAATTATCGGCAAGAATTTCGATTTGTCCGTTCCAATTGCTTCCACAACCAAAATGGCCACGGCGCTATTAGCCCGCCAACTTTACTCGCTTGACGAAGTTGTAACTGTTAAGCGGTTCACCGCTGGCATCGGTGGCTCAACTATCGGCTTGGTTTACCAAGAAAAGGTAACAGTTGGGGACCTGCTCAAGGGTCTGTTAATCCAATCTGGAAACGATGCAGCCTTTGCTTTAGCCCAGCACTACAGCAACCAAAAAGACGATTACCAGTCGTTTGTCGCCAAAATGAACGAGTTCGTTAAAGAGCACGGCTTAAATAACACCGTTTTTGGTGATCCAGCGGGACTAGACGACGAAATTGGTCGCTCAACCGCTCTTGATCTTGCTCATTTAGCCCGGTTATTGCTAAACGATCCAGTTCTGGCCGATATCGTTAAAACTAATGAAACAACAATCTACTCAACTAATCGATTACTTAGCCACGATTTAATTAGCTCAAACCGCTTGCTAGATTCTAGCTCACCGTATTATCTACCTAGGGCGATTGGGGTGAAAACCGGTTTCACCTTGGATGCTGGACACTGCCTAGTGTCGGCCTATCAATCCAAACATGGCCTGCTTATTGGGGTGGTTTTAAATACAATCGAGTTCACCACCACTGCCTCGGCCGCCGAATCGCAAAAGTTGCATCGTTGGGCAGATTACTACGTTGAAAATAAAGTTTATTAGAAAAACTTACAAACACCCCTTGACATAATCTCTAATGAGTATATTTGTATAGATTAGGGTAAATTAGTAATACAAAGAATATATTAGCGAAAGGAGTATTTTATGAGTATTGATATGTGGGGTACCGAGGTTAGAGATAGCCTCCAAGTCCTCTGGGACCGAGTTGTTGATTTTACGCCAAGCATTGTTGGCGCCGTGTTAATTGTATTAGTTGGAGCAATTGTTGCAGTTATTTTAGGTTACGTCGTAACCGCCATTTTGCGGGCAATTCGTCTCCAGTCACTTTCTGATCAGAGCAAGTTCACAGAGGTGTTAAAGCGAGCAAAAATGCGCACCGATATCGCCGAGATATCCGGTACATTTACTCGCTGGGTTGTAGTATTACTATTCCTTATTCCGGCCGCCAACGTTTTAAAGGTTGACGGAGTCCGGGATTTTGTTGAAGGAATATTGCTCTACGTTCCACGAGTTCTAGCAGTCGCTGTACTGTTCTTGTTTGCTAACCAAATCGTTGAGGTATTGGCCAAGCTTACTCGCACCGCCGCCGACAGCATTGGCTCAACTGTCAGTAAGCTAGCTGAGAGCACTGTCCGCTGGGCTATCTACATTTCGGTAGCAATTACCGCTATGTTTGCCCTGGGTGTGCCACGAGAATTCACCGTCATTATCTTTATCGGTGTTGTCTCAACGCTCGCTCTTGGTCTTGGTCTGTCAATTGGCTTGGGTGGAAAAGATCATATGAATGATCTAATCAAGCGCCTCCGCGAAGAATTCAAACAGAGATAAAATCTAATTAAGTTAGGTTCAAAAAGTCCGGCTCAATGCCGGCTTTTTGTATATTTTATCTCTTTAGCAGATGTTGTTTTCAAAGTATGCCGCAGCCATTTTGGCTTGGTGTAGCAATAGATACCAAAATGGCGAGGCCTAAGCGGTAATGTTCGCTGGAAACATTAACCGCGTCTTTGAAAATATCATCTGCTTAAGTTCCCCAGTTTTTCAGCGCCTCAGCGGCGGCGGACTGCTCGGCTTTTTGCTTGGATGGGCCGGTGCCTTCGGCAATTAGCTTACCGTTTGCGTAAACACCCACCGTAAAGATTTTGTCGTGGTCAGGACCTTCATCATTTGTCACTCGGTACTCCGGCGTGGCGTTGAGTTTTTGCTGAGAGAGTTCCTGAAGGTGAGATTTGGGATCAATGTAAAGCTTTTTCTCAATTACTTCTGGTAGCAGTGAAATTAAATAGGATTGAATGAATTTTTCGGCCGCAGCGTAACCTTGATCTAGATGGATTGCCCCAATTAGGGCTTCTAGAGTATTGGCCAAGATTAGAGTGCGGGTTCGTCCACCGGACTTTTCCTCGCCCTTACTTAGCAGCAATAGCTCTCCCAAGCCGTTCTTTTCGGCGACTTTGGCCAATACTTCGCCCTTAACGATGGCACTGCGCCAGTTGGTTAGCTCGCCCTCTGGGTTGGGGAAGTTATTGTAAAGATGGTTTGTTACTACCAGCTCCAGTACTGCATCACCCAGAAATTCTAGGCGTTCATTGTGCCGGAGGGAGTCATCGCCCGCTTCGTTAATATATGAACGGTGGGTAAATACCTGTGTTAAAAGTTTTTGGTCGTTAAACTCCACGTCAATTTGTTTTTGAAAATCTTTAAGATTCATCGGTCTTTTTCGGTTCTTCCTCGGTAAATTGGCCGCTGTTGCGATAAAGTGTTCCTAATACGCCGTTAATAAACTTTGAGGAGTTTTCGCCGCCAAATGTTTTGGCAATTTCCACCGCTTCGTTAATAGCGACTTTTGGCGGGATATCGTCATCTTTGAGCATTTCGTAACTGGCCAGTCGGAGGATACTTTTGTCGATAATCGAAATTTGGTCCAGTGGCCACTCCGGGGCGGCATCAGCGATTAGCTTATCGATCTCGGCAGAGTTATCCATCACACCCTTAAGAACGCGGTTGGTGTATTCAACATCAACGTCGTCTTTGACCGGTCCCATTACTCGCGCAGCAATCTTGATGATGTCTTGGCCTTGGTGAAAGTCCCACTCATAAAGCGATTGCATAGCAACCGTTCGTGATAAGTGGCGATTAACCGACATTACTTTGATTGGGTTTTAGTGTCGTTATCGAGAACGATTCGTTTGGTCGGTGCCAGGTTTTTGACAGATTTGCCGTTGTAGAATCCGCAGTGACCACAAACGAAATGAGGACGACTGGGTTTGCCGCAGTTTTTGCAGGCAATTACGGCGGTTGCGTTAATGCTGTACTGGGCACGTCGGCGGTGGGTTCGGGTTTTGGACAATCTCTTTTTTGGCTCAGCCATTACCGGTAAATTGTATCAAATTACGGGTTAGTTAACAATAATATTAACTACCTTGGCTTTTTTGTAAACCAACTTAAATTTTTTCCCAGCTAGTTTATTTTTAATCTCAATTATTTCTAAAACTGCTTTTTTGGCTGCGGTTTCACTACCTGGGTCGGTGATTTTGCCGGAGAATTTTTGGTTGATTAAGACGGTGATCTCGACTGTCTTAGTCAGAGCGGTCGGTTTTGGCCATGGCTGCTCAAATATTGAGCCGGTAATGTTTAATTTTTCCGATATTTCCTCGCTCAAATATGGGAAGGCGGGGGAGAGTGTGATTAGAAACTTTTTGAATGTCTCGGGAGATAAAAATAATTTTTCGTATTTATTTAGAAACTCCATCGCCTGGGCAAGGTAGCGGTTCAATCTAAAGTCACTAATGGCCTCATTGATATTAGTTAAGTAGGTGTCAAAGTCCGCGTTTTCGTCTTCAATATCTGCTTGCTCCAAAAGCGACAGATCGTGTTGGCCGTAATTATATAAACGGATCAAAAAGCGGTGGATTCCATTAATGCCCCGGACGTTCCACTCGGACTCAATGTCTAGTGGGCCGATAAACAGTTCGTAGCCGCGCAGAGCATCCGTTCCGTAGTGCTCAATTAGTGGATCGGGCGAGACAACATTGCCTTTGCTTTTGCTCATCTTGGCGCCGTGCAGGTTAATCATCCCGATATTAAATAATTTCTTGAAGGGTTCACCCTGAGCAGAGTCGAAGGGTTCGGCTCCTTTGACGTAGCCGTTTTGGACTAAGAACCGGTACATAAACCGAGCATATAGAAGATGGAGTGTGGCGTGCTCAATGCCGCCGATGTACAAATCTACCGGCAGCCATTTTTTCACTAAATCTTTATCAAAGGGCTTTTCAGTGTCGTTAACTGATAAATATCGTAAATAATACCAAGACGAGTCGACAAAAGTGTCGAGGGTGTCGGTGTCAAAATGCCAGCCCTGGCCGTAGAGCTTTTCGGCGCGCTCTTTGTATTCTTTGGAGCGAGCCAACGGGCTTTCGCCGCCCGGCAGAAAGTTGACATCTTCGGGTAGTTCTAACGGCAAGTGTTCATCTTTCACCGGGTGTGGCTGACCCTGTGGGTCATAAACAACCGGAATCGGCGCACCCCAATAGCGTTGACGGCTGACCAACCAATCGCGCAGACGGTAGGTGGTAGTGAATTTGCCGGTACCGGCGCTCTCCAGGTCGGCAACGATCCGGTCCGTTGCTTCTTGTGATGATTCTGTTGAATACTCGCCGGAATCAACTAGCACACCGTAGCCCGAAAATATTTCGTTTTTGACTAAGCGCTTGAATACTAAACTATGGAGCTGATCGGCGACTTTGCGCTCGACTACATCTTTTTCGAGCCATTCGACGCTAAATTTGTTTCTTTCGTCCGCCTCTAATGCCACTGGCTGTTTTTCTTCGTCAATTAGTTGGAAATACAGACCGCTAGCTTGAATATAGCGGTTAACCCCTTTTGAGTGAGCGATATAATGATGATGAATCGTCTCGGTTTTGGCGATAAATTTAAGGTTTTTGTAGCCGGTTTCCTCGGCAATTTCGCGTTTAGCTGTCTCGACCGGGTCCTCGCCCTCGTCGATACCGCCACCGACAAATAAATTGCCGCCCAGTTTTGGGCCCCAATTTATTGATAATAATTTCCCGGTTTTGGGATTCTCAACAATTGCCACAATGCTCCGGCGAAATTCCTCGTTTTCCAAGGGTGTTCCGGTAATTGGCTCAATCACGGTTTTGATCGGCAATTTGTGAGTTTTGGCAAAAATATTATCACGTTCGTCGTGGGCCGGCACGGCCATCACTGCCCCAGTGCCGTACTCCATTAACACGTAATCGGCGATCCAAACCGGCAGTTTTTCAGCCGTGAATGGGTGGGCGACGTATGCACCGGTGAAAAGCGCCGTCTTGAGAGTTTCTTTACCCTGAGCTCGGTCGACGTTAGTTTTTGCGGAAACGGCTTGGAAGTAGGCCTCAAACTCGGCGGTTTTACCATATTGGACGCATAACTGCTTGGCCAATGGGTGTTCTGGCGCCAAAATGATCGCCGTTACGCCAAACAACGTATCGGGCCGTGTGGTAAAGACCTCGATCTTGAATCTTGATTCATGAATCTTGAATCCAATTTCCGCGCCCTGGCTTTTCCCAATCCAGTTTCGCTGCAAGGTTTTGACGTGCTCCGGCCACTCCACCTGCTCCAATCCTTCCAGTAGCTCATCGGCCAGTTTGGTCGTCAAAAAATACCACTGCTCTAGCTCTTTTTTAGTCACTTGAGACCCGCAGCGCTCGCAACAGCCATTAATCACTTGTTCGTTAGCCAACACCGTTTGGTCTTTCGGACACCAATTCACCAGCGATTTACGTTTCTGCGCAAAACCGTGCATGTAGAGCTGTAAAAATAGCCATTGGGTCCAGCGATAGTACTCCGGCGAGCTAGTGTTGATGGTTTTGGTCCAATCAAAGGCCGCGCCAATTTGCTTGAGCTGGCGAGAAAAATTGCCTATCGCAACATCAGTGAATTTTTTGGGGTGGGAATTGTTTTTGATTGCCGCGTTTTCGGCCGGCAAACCAAAGGCGTCAAAGCCCATTGGGTGCAAGACGTTCTTGCCATTCAGGCGGGCATGGCGGGCGTAGAAGTCGCTCATTACGTAGCCGCGCCAGTGCCCAACATGGAGGCCGTCACCAGACGGATACGGGAACATATCAAGGCAGTAGTATTTAGCGGATGATTTATTGAGATCGGTAATATGGTGGTGGGATTCCTGCCATTTCATATTCCATTTTTCTTCAATGGAGCGGTGATCGTAGAACTTGGACATTTAGCTAAGTATAACGGGTCTTAACTGGTCGGGAAACTAGGCAGGAACAAAAAAGCGGCGTATACATAATGTAATAGGGAGGAGGTGAGACGCATGAAAATGAGCACAACCGATATGATTATTTGGGTGTTGTTGGTAATTGGTGGCCTGAACTGGGGTCTAGTAGGGGCATTCGATTACAACATAGTTTCCTCAATCTTTGGTGAGGGGACATTTACCAATGTAATATATATTCTCGTTGGCTTGGCTGCTGTTTGGGGGATTGTGACGATGTTCTCCAAGAGTGGATCGAATCAGCAGATGTAGTCTCGTTTAGTTAATAATGGATACAAACACGAAAGTTGGTTTGATTATTTTAGGTGTCGCAGTCCTTTTGGGACTGTTCTTTGCCCGGAAGTTTATCGGGATGATTTTGCTGGTCGCCGTTATCGCTGCCAGCGCCTGGTACTTTTATTTTCGGTAGCGTTAGTTTTTCTAACCGAGCAAAATTCTCTCGAGCCCACAATATACGTTAAAACATGTATTGTACCTGTAAATTAAATAACCCAGCCGGGTGGGTTATTTAATTCAGGGCAGATTGCAGAGATGTTAGACGAAGGCGGGTCGCTTCTTCCCCAGGTTTACACTGAGGGAGCCCCTCGACTTCTCGACTTCGCTCGAAGTAAACTTCGCTCGGGGTTTCTCGTGCTGTTAGTGTTTGTCAATTCGTTATCCGCTTGAGTCCGAAGTGGTTTACTTCGAGCGAGTGTAAGTGCGTTGAAGAGCTCTTCGACTCCTCATTTCATTCGTCGCTCAGAGTAGTTCGGGTCTCTTCTTCCCTCAGTTTACACTGAGGGAGCGAAGCGACTCGATGTGTGGACCGTACCGGGATCGAACCGGTGACCTCATCCATGCCATGGATGCGCGCTACCAACTGCGCTAACGGCCCTAACAAAGGATATTTTACCCCAAATCGGGCCGAAAATTAAGCGGTTTGAGGTGAAACTGTGGCGGCAGGCGCTGTCGCCGGAGCCGACTGGACGGGGGCGGGGACGGGGGTGCCTGTGGCGGATAGTTTTTGGCGATTAATGGCTACAATCAGGCTCTGACCGGACATTTCCGCCGATTTTTTAATACCAAATAACTCTAAAATCGTCGGGGCAACGTCGGAGAGTTTACCGCCGTCATAGAGTTGAATCGGGCTGGGATGGTCGGTAACAATCGCAAACGGCACTAGGCTGTTGGTGTGCTCGGTGTCTGGCTCACCAGTTTTGGGGTTAACCATCTGCTCGGCGTTGCCGTGATCGGCCGTTACCATCAATATCCCGCCGTGCTTTTGAATTGCCATAAAGATCGCCGTTAAGCCTTGATCAACCGCCTCGCAGGCCTTGATGGCGGAGCGAAGATTGCCGGTATGGCCTACCATATCTGGCGGGGCGTAGTTAAGAATAATAAAGTCATATTTGTCGATATTGTCGATAACGGCTTGGGTAACTTTTGGCGATGACATCTCCGGCATTTGATCGTAGCTGGGAACTTTGGGGGAGGGGACAACAATCCGGTCTTCGCCGGGATAGGGATTTTCGTTACCGCCGTTAAAAAAATAGGTAACGTGAGCATATTTCTCGGATTCGGCGATATGGAGCTGTTTGAGTCCGGCCTCCGATAAAATCAACGCCAATGGCCGGAAAACATCGCGGGGGCGAAAGGCGACCTCCATCGGCAGGCCCTCTTGATAAAAAGTAAAACCAACCAGGTAAATATCTTTAAGACTGATTTTGCGCGTGAAACTCTCTATCTTGGGGTCGATAATCGCTTTGGTTAGCTCACGTGCTCGGTCGCCCCGAAAGTTGAAAAATATCACCGAGTCACCGTCTTGTAAGGTCTTGAAGGAGTTACCGTCGCCCTGAATAATTGTTGGCTGAATAAATTCGTCGGAGAATCCATCGCGATAGGCGGCGGCGATGGCGCCAGCGGCGGAGCGGGCGGTCTGCCCAACGCCTTCGGTCATTGCCCGGTAAACTTTTTCAATTCGTTCCCAGCGATGATCGCGATCCATCGCGTAATAACGGCCAGAAATTGTGCAGATCCGGCCAATGCCAGTAGCTTTAATTTTGGTCTCGAGCTTGGCAATATGGGTTTCGGCATCAAACGGTGGTGTGTCGCGACCGTCGGTAATGGCGTGGATACAGACATCGCTCACCCCCAATTCCTTAGCCATATCGAGTAAAACATAGAGGTGATCGATATGGCTGTGGATACCGCCGTTGCTAACTAGGCCGATAATATGAACGGCGTGGTTGGTTTCTTTGGCGCGCTTAAAGGCCTTGACGAGAGTTTCACTGGTTCTAAAAGTTCCGTCTTCGATAGCGGCGGTGATAGCTGGCAAGGATTCGTGAACAATTTGGCCAGCGCCGATATTAAGGTGGCCGACTTCCGAGTTACCGCGCTCTTGATCGGGCAGGCCGACGCCTTTGCCGGAGGCCTGAAGGGTGGTGTGCGGGTAGGATTTCATCGCCATGTTCATAAACGGCGTTTTGGCTTGCGTTACGGCATTGCCGCCCCAGTTGGGAGCAATACCCCAGCCGTCGATCACGGCCAGAATTAGCGGGCGGGGGAGTTTGAAATTGCCAGCGTTAGGATTAGTGGCTGGAGTGCTGTTACTTTCGGTCATGCCCCGTTAGCTCACGTTCGATTGTTAGTAACCGGTGGTATTTGGTCATTCGCTCTGGGTGCGAGTCGTTAGGCGCCCCGGTCTTAATGAATTGAGCACCGATACCAACTGTAAAGTCGGCAATATAATCGTCCAACGTTTCGCCGGATCGGTGCGAAACGATAATCACCAGACCCGCCTTTCGAGACATATCACAAACCGCCATTGTTTCGGTAACTGTCCCAATTTGATTAAGTTTAACTAGAATCGCGTTTGCCGATTTTTGCTCGATGGCTTTCTTGAGCCGCTCCGGATTAGTTGAGAGTAAATCGTCGGCGACTAAGAGGATTTTTTTATGGGTTTGATTGGATTGTTCAACTTCTTTGTTAAATTTTGCCCAGTTCTCCCAATCTTCTTCGCCAAACGGGTCCTCGAGCGAAAGAATCGGAAAGTCGTGAAGCATCCCCAGATAGCGTTTAGGCGATATTTCAAAGGTTGGGGCAACGCTGGAGGCGGCGACATCTAACCCGAGCGAGACTTCGTCCCAGGGTTTATAGCCAGCTTCTTTGATGGCTTGAACCAAATAATCCAGGGCCATTTCGTTGGTATTGAGCATCGGCGCATAGCCGCCTTCATCGCCAACCGGCAAATAAACCGACGACGGACCGTGCAGGATCTGACCAAGAGTGGAAAAAATTAGTTTGCCGGCGGAAAGTTGATTGTGAAAACTCTCAACTTTGTCGGGGATTACCATGAATTCCTGGATATCCAGGTTGTTATCGGCGTGTTTACCGCCGTTTATCAGGTTCATCATCGGGATTGGTAAGGCGTAGCCCTTCCGGCCATCTAGCTCACCGATATATTTATAGAGCGGTAATTTTTTGGCAGTGGCGGCGACCCGAGAAATTGCCATCGAGACCCCAAGGATGGTGTTGCCACCGAGTCGGCTTTTGTCGGGTGTGCCATCGAGATCAATTAAAATTTTGTCGAGCTGGGCTTGCTCAGTAACATCTTTACCCTTGAGAGCCGGCAGGATTTCTTTGTGGATAAACTCAACCCCTTGCGACGGAGCAACGGTTTTGGCTTCGAATGAGGATTTGGAGGCGCCGGCTGGGACAGCGGCTGAGCCAACGTGACCGCCCTCGGTTTTAACCTGGACTTGAATAGTTTCGTCGCCGCGCGAGTCATGGATAACTACCCCAACAATTTCTGTAATTTTTGTCATCGCCCTCCTAATTCCATAGTGCCAGCAATACTACCCCTAATCAATCGGTGTTTGGTTCATACCTTTTTCAGCTCGTCCTTCAACAGCTTAATCGATTCAACCGGCGTTGGGTCAACACCGTAGACACCAGCTAGGTAGAAGCTCAACCAGTCGCCAAAATGGACAAACAACCACTGTTCGCTTAGTAAGCTCTGTGAGCTGACCGATAGGGGAATCGCCGGGATTTGTTTCCCATTAAATAGTTTTTCGATAATTTTTTTGCGAGCGACGTTGCGGGAGAAGCTGTGGTTGGATTCTAATAGTAGAACCGATAGTTTTTCGGGCACCGAGAAATCGGTACCAACAACAGTATTATGGCAAAGCTCGGGCAGGGGAGCGGCCAGAGCAAAAGTTTTGCTGTTTTCGTTGAGCTGGGTAACCCAGCGGTTAGCGACGGCGGTTAAGGGGCGACTGGCGACAATAACCGGAACTTTATTATTGAGAGTAATCGCCAATTCCTCGGCTTTTTCGGCAAAGGTGTTTTTGACGGTGGCGCTTTTAATCTCGGCCAGTGCTTGAAAATACTGCTGCTCGGTAAAATTAACCAGCTTGAGCTTAGCCAACAGGGTAATCAGCGAGCCGTAGAGCCAGCCGATCGCCGCCCGGGGCGGGCTGTCGTAAGTAAAGGTAATTAGTGGAAACCCGTGGATATCGGCCTGTTCTTTGAGCTTGCCGCCAGTGGTTATGGCGTAGACTGGGATCTTTTTCTCAACGGCGGTTTTAACGGCATCGATCGTTTCCTCGGTATCGCCGGAGTAGCTAATAGCAATAACAACGGTATTTTGGTCGACCCAGGCTGGTAGGCCGTAGTCGGCCCAGATATCGATACTGATTGGTTGCTCAAAAAAAAGTTCCGCGGCTAATTTACCGGCAATACCGGAGCCGCCCATACCGCAGATTAATACCCGTTTGGCCGGCTGTTGAAGTTCGGGGATATCTTTAACCCAAAGCGTTGTCCAAGCTTTCTCCAGCTGATCTGGAAACTCCCGGATTTTAGACTCCATTTTTGATTCGTCGAGTACGATAATCTGTTCGGCCATGGATTAACCGTACCGGGAAAAGAGGGGATAGAAAAGTAGCCGTGGACTCACCGGGAGTCGAACCCGGATCTCAGCAACCCGCCTGCCGTTGCCTGTGCCCGTGGACCGTATCGGAGTCGAACCGACGACCTCTACAATGCGAATGTAGCGCTCTACCAACTGAGCTAACGGCCCACAGGCTCGGGCACTGGCGGGCATGGTGCGAATGCTGTGTTCTACCATTTAACTATAGTCGCTAGTAAACGACTTACACGGCGTATCCCGTCGTGTATGAGCCCAATAAGTACAATTTTACCTGAAAATTTGTTAAAATTTACCTGTTCGAAGTTGGGCCAGGGTGGTGGAACGGTATACACGCAGCACTCAAAATGCTGTGGGCGCAAGCCCTTGCGGGTTCGAATCCCGCTCCTGGTACAGATGAATATAATTAATAAGATAAATTGGGATTCGATAGTGGGTGGTAAACACCCACTTAGCAATGTCCTAGTTGCTATAGTGAGCG
>JBBDZM010000009.1:18635-80442 GCA_040900165.1 Patescibacteria group bacterium
CTATAGTGAGCGAAACGGCAGTGAAGCGAACTATACGAAGTTGCCAAGGGCAACTGACTACTCCCTCTCCTGGCACATGAAACAATTGAAAGTTGAAGAAAAAGACCTAAGGCGGTTATTTATTAATGACACACCCTTGGCGGTATTTTGGCGGCGTTTTCGCCAATTTGCCAAACAGCTACTGGCCCTGGCAGCGCTGTATTTGCTGTTTTTTGTCCTGCTGAACTTTGGCGCTTATTGGACCCGGTTCCAATACAGCGTTAACGCCCAGCCAGTTGAAAAAGTTGCCGTCATTAAGCCACCGGTTAAAAAGATCCAGTACAAACCGGAGCTGCGGATACCGAAAATCGGCGTAGTGGCGCCACTGCAGGTGGATGTTCACCCAAATATTATTATTGAGAGCTTAAAAACCGGCGTATCTCAGTACGCCGGTACCGCCACTCCCGGGCAGATCGGCAATAGCGTTATCGTTGGCCACTCGTCGGACTTTCCTTGGAGCGATGGGCGTTACAAAAATATTTTTGCCCTGCTGGACAAGCTAACGGTCGGCGATCAGATAATTATTACCTACAAAACCGAGAAATATATTTACGTTGTCACCGGTCAGAAAATTGTCGCCGCCACCGACTTGTCGGTGCTAAACATTACCGCCAAGCCAACAGTCACGCTGCTGACTTGTTACCCGGTTGGAACATCCAGAAACCGCCTAATTATCACAGCAAAGTTGGTGAGCGATAACGCCGGAAGTGTCCAGATCGGTCAGCCCGGCTCTACGGACTCGTTACCGCGGCCACGCTAGACTCAACGACATCAACTAAGTAGTTACTATTGCCGTCCTTGAGGGCAAATGACCAGCTAAATAATTTGGGATTGATAGTCGGATCGGCAGCGGCAGTCTTGGTTACAAGTAAGTCTTGCGATGTTTCAGGGATATAAAGGCGAATTTCATTATTGAGCAGGTACAAATAGGCATTATTGAATCGATAGACTTTTTCTGGTGTTTGGGAGAAACGAGTGATTAGCTTTGAGCCGTCGTAAAGCTCGCTACGCACCAAACTTAATCCGGTGCTAAGTTTGCCGATATCAACGAAGCGGTAGTTTTTGGCAAGCGTAGTTTTGAGCGGGGCGATAGCAACCATCAGGACGTCTTTAACTAAACCAACCTGACCGGGGCGTAAGTGGAATGATTTTTCGTAGCTATAAAAACCGGCCCGTTTAATCTCAAGTTCGTAGGAACCAGGATTAAGGTTGCGTTTTTCAAACGGTAGGGTGTTAGAGACTTTGAGGCCGTTGAGCCAAACGGTGACGTTAGAAATTTTACTATCGACGGCAATAACCGATGTTTGCTCGAAGGTGCCGCTGGCTTTGTCGTAGCTTAGGCCGTTGACCCAAATCAAAGAGAAGATAGCGATTGTCACAAAGGCGGTGGTGCCGAACAATCCGACCAGAAAGTTCTGGAGAAGTCGCTCTTTTCGCGTCATTTTAGCAAGTGTAGCACCGTTGGAGCGAAAATGCTTTGTTAAGGGGAAAATTGCTGGTAGTATTTGGTCTGTTAATATGGTTAGAAAAATTGGCATCGATTTGGGCACAAATAATATCCTGATTTTTATTCCCGGACAGGGGATAGTTATTGATGAGCCAGCCGTTGTGGCTATTGATGCCTTCGATAATAAAATTGTCGCCTTTGGCGAAGAAGCCAAGAAAATGCTCGGCAAAACTCCCGACAGCATTATTGCCGCCCGGCCGCTCAAAGACGGCGTTATCGCTAACTTTAAAGTGACCGAGGCAATGTTGCGCTATTTTATCAACCGAATTTCCGGCCGGCTAAGATTATTTCGGCCGGATATTATGGTGGCCGTACCGGTGGGTGCGACATCGACCGAGCGACGGGCGGTGATTGATGCCTGCGTTTCGGCCGGCGCTAAAAAAGCTTATTTAATCAAAGAGCCGATCGCCGCCGCTCTGGGGGCTAACGTGCCGATCGCCGCCGCCGAAGGTCACCTAGTTATTGATATCGGCGGGGGAACTACCGAGGTAGCGGTAATTTCGCTTGGTGATGTAGTGGCCTCAACATCGGTACGGGTGGGCGGTAATAAAATGGATACTGCCATCGCCAACTATATCCGCAAAAAATATTTGTTGGTGATCGGCGAGCAAACGGCCGAGATGCTTAAGATAAAGGTTGGCTCGGTATTGCCGATGAAAAAGGAATTAACAACCGAATTGTCGGGAACCAACTCCGTTACCGGTCTGCCCGAGAGTGTGTTGGTTAACTCCAGCGATGTGATGAACGCCGTTCAGGAAGAGCTCAAAGAGATTATCGGTGCCGTTAAGGCTGTGCTTCAAAAAACTCCGCCCGAGCTGGCAGCTGATATTATGGACAAAGGAATGATTATGACTGGCGGGGGATCGCTACTACGAGATATGGACGAGTTGTTTACCAAGGTCACCGGTGTGCCCTGCCAACTCTCCGAAGATCCGCGACTTTGTGTGGTCCGAGGAACAGGGATTGCCGTTGAACACCTAGACGAATACGTCCGCTCGGTCCTGTGGGCCAAGCGATGAACACAACTAACGACAATGGTAAGCCAAGCTAAAATCCTGGGAGTAAATATCGATATCGTTACCTGGGCAGAGATTGTCCGGTTCTGCAAACAAGCCCTTGTCCAAGCGGCTCCACAGATGATTACAACCATTAACGGGGAAATAATTCTTATCGCCACCAAAAACCCCTCGTATAAAAAAGTTCTTAATACGGCCAATTTGGCGATCGCCGATTCAACTAACGTCGTTTGGATGGGGCGACTGAAGGGATTTAAGTTTCCTTACCGCACCCCGGGCAGCGAGCTGTTTTGGGAGATCTGTGAGATCGCCGAAGATATGAAAAAGTCAGTCTACTTTTTGGGAGGGGCAGAGAATACCGCCCAGCTAACTGCCGAAAAGGTCCAAGAGCGATTCCCAGCACTAGAGATTGCTGGCTTTAGTAACGCCGACCCGTCGGAGCAGACGGCGCTAGAAGTCCGCAAGAAAAACCCGGATGTGGTGTTTGTGGCCTACGGCGCACCCGTGCAGGAGCTGTGGATTGCTCAAAACAAAGACAAAATTACTGCCAAGATAATGGTCGGAGTGGGGGGAACGTTCGATATGGTATCGGGCAAACTGCGCCGGGCGCCGGACTGGATGTTAAAAATGCACTTAGAGTGGCTCTGGCGGCTCTATCTCCAGCCAAAGCGAATCATTCGGATATTTAAAGCGGTGATAATCTTTCCAATCCGGGTGCTATTTAGCTCATAACTAGAAAAACTCCGAGCCAGGACCGAGCAAGCCTGCCCGGTCAGCGAGGAAGTTTTTCACCACCCGCCTGGGGCAGCGTGCGGGGGTGGGCCGCGCTCGCAACGCTAGCACTTGCTTAGCGGGCGAGAGTGCAGAGGGTAGGGGGCTGCTTCGCAACTAAGCCCCCTGTCCTCTGCAGAAATTGCGTTCTTTTGATAATGCGGAATTGATAACTTCACATATTGATGTTATTATTACGATGTAGACCAGGATTTAGTCCTGGTTGTTTTTAAATAAAAAACCAAACAGTGATATTCTAAATAAAAGGAGATTAAACTATACTCATGTATAACATTCGTTTATTCAACCTCCAAAAAGAGGTTTCATAATGGCCATTTCACCATTTAGCGCCGCCCTAAACCAACTAGCCGACGAGCGAGGACTACCCCGTGAGATTATCGTGGAAGCGATTGAATCGGCCGTCGGTGCCGCTTATCGCAAAGACTACGGCAACCCCGACCAAGAGATAATTTCGCGCTTAAACGATGAAAGCGGCCAATTCGATATCTTCCAGGTATTTGATGTTGTCAAGGAGGTGGAAAACGAGCACGCCCAGCTAACACTTAAGCAAGCCAAAGAAATGAAAAAAGGCGCAAAGCTCGAGGACAAAATCGAAATTGAGCTCGAGCCCCACACAGAATTTGGCCGTATTGCTGCCCAAACTGCCAAGCAGGTTATCTCTCAGCGCCTACGTGAGGCCGAGAAAGAAATACTTTATGCCGAGTACAAAGAAAAACAGGGCCAGCTAATTAACGGCTACGTCCAACAGATCGAGGGACCAAACGTTATTATGAACATCGGTAAACTTAACGGCCTGATGATTGCCTCTGATCAAATTCCTAACCAACATTACTACGCTGGCCAGCGCTTAAAAATCCTGGTCTACAACGTCGAAGAAACCCCGCGCGGTCCCCGCGTTCTGGTAACCCGCTCCAGCCCCGACTTTATTAAAAAGTTATTTGAGTTGGAAGTTCCAGAAGTCGCCGCCGGCAACGTGGAAGTGAAAGTAATTGCCCGAGAAGCCGGAACCCGAACCAAAATGGCCGTTATCTCCAACCAACCCGGGCTCGACCCGGTCGGCTCATGTGTCGGTCAGCGCGGCAGCCGCGTTCAGGCCGTTATTAGCGAGATTGGCGATGAAAAAATCGATATTATCCCTTGGAAAGAAGACACCGAAGGATTCTTAATCGAAGCCCTTAAGCCAGCGTTAATCGAAAAAATCAAACTCTCTAAAAAAGAGCTGCGAGCAACTGTGACTGTTCCGGAAGATCAACTATCTCTAGCGATCGGTAAGAACGGCCAGAATGTTCGCTTGGCTAGCAAACTAATTGGCTGGGAAGTCGATATCGTCAAAACCGGCGAGGACAAGCGCCCGGAAAGAGCCGAGCGAGTAGAAACACCGGCACCAACCGAAACTCCAGCACCAGAAGTGAGCGAAAAAACCGCAGTTGTCGAACAAGTAGAAACCGCCGAAATTGTCGAGACCGAACCGCCAATGCCAACGGACAAGGCGATCGATGCTCAGACTCCCGAAGACCAAGTCGCCGAGCAAGAGCAGGTGGCCGACGAAGCCAGTAAGTAAGTGTAAAGTACACTTTACACTACCGGTTCAACGATTTGCAGGGTTAATTGGGATAATCTCCAATAATTTTACCTGACAAACCGGTAACGGTTTGCTATATTTAGAGCGAAAATGAAAGACAACAACCAGCCAGAGGGTCACATCAACCGCCTAAGCGAGACGGCTCAAAAGATTCTTAACGACGCCGAGCTCTACGCCAAGGCACTTAACTCCGGCTTTGACACGCATCACTTACTAATCGGCATCGCCAGCAACCCCGGGACACTAGCCTACGAGTGGCTAAGGGAGGTTTACGTGACGCCCGAGCGGCTTAGCTACGCCCTCCACTCCAACAACAGTTTGCTCAAAACGAAAGAAATAATCTCCGTCGATTTAAAGAGGGCTTTAATTACTGCCCATAAAAAGGCCGCCAAATACAACACCCCAACCGTTGATTCGGAGCACCTACTGCTATCGCTAGTCTGCGCCAAGGACTCCAACGCCTACCAAATATTATTATTATTAGAAGTCGATCCCAAGCTCTTGCGCGATCAGATCGAGGAGTATTTCGACCAACTCCAAGACGGCGTTGATGACGACGATGACGATATCGAACAGCCCAACAATTTTTCCCAACCAACCAGTCGAGAATTGCCCCAGTCGGCTCAGCAAACCCGAGCCAAATCAGCGATCGATTACTTTACCACCGATTTAACCAAGCTCGCCAAAGACCATAAGCTCGATCCGGTCATTGGCCGCCAAAAAGAAATCACCCGAATGACCCAAATATTAATCCGCCGGGTCAAAAATAACCCGGTCCTAACAGGTGAGGCCGGTGTCGGCAAAACCGCCATCGTCGAAGGCCTGGCGCAAAAGATTGCTGCCGGCGATGTCCCTACCCAGCTGGCCGACAAACGGGTTTTAAGCTTGGATTTAGCGCTGTTGATATCGGGCACCACTTACCGCGGACAGTTTGAGGAACGAACCAAACGGCTCGTCGATGAAATTATTAAATCCGGTAATGTCATCCTCTTTGTTGACGAGCTCCACACTATTGTCGGGGCTGGCGCCGCCGAAGGATCGATCGATTTAAGCAACATCCTAAAACCAGCGCTGGCCAAAGGACAGTTGCGATTAATCGGTGCCACCACTAACGATGAGTATCGCAAATACATCGAAAAGGATCCGGCGCTGGAGCGCCGGTTGCAGAGAGTCAATGTCGACGAGCCCAGTGTTGAGGAAACGGTGGCAATTCTTGCCGGCTTAAAAACCGCTTACGAGAAACATCACAACGTCATAATTGAGCAGGAGGCGATCGCCGCCGCCGCCGATCTGTCTAAACGCTACATCTCCGACCGATTCTTACCCGATAAGGCCATTGACTTAATTGACGAAGCCGCCGCCGCTACCCAGCTAGAGGAAAAACAGCTTAAAACTCATAACCGATTGACTGATTTGGAGAAACGTCGTAAACGGGCTAAAGGCGAGCATCTCAAACACGCCGAGAACTTGGAGTACGAAAAGGCCGCCGAGTGGCGGGTGTTGGAGTTTAAATTAATCGATGAAATCGAGAAATTAAAAGCTAAGTTACCGAAACGCTCCAAAACCCGCGCCATTACTCGCGAAGACATCGCCAAAATTGTCTCAATGTGGACCGGCGTGCCGGTCCAAGCCCTGGCTAAAACCGATAAAATTCGCCTGACCAACCTGGAGAAAAACTTGTCCGAGTTTATCGTTGGCCAACAGCAGGCAATTAAAACCATCGCCTCGGCGATTCGCCGTTCCAGCACTGGCGTTGGCGACCCAAACCGACCGCTCGGATCGTTTATTTTCCTTGGCCCAACCGGTGTCGGTAAAACCGAGTTAGCTAAAGTGTTAGCCCGGGAAGTCTACGGCCGAGAGGAAGCGTTGATCAAGGTAGATATGAGTGAATTTATGGAAAAACATAATGTTTCACGTTTAGTCGGCGCTCCTCCCGGATATATCGGCTACGAAGACGCCGGCAAACTAACCGAATCAATCCGTCGCCAACCCTATTCAGTGGTCTTACTTGACGAAATCGAAAAAGCCCACCCCGATGTCTTTAATATGCTCCTTCAGGTAATGGAGGACGGCTACTTGACCGACGCCAAAGGCCGAAAGGTCAACTTTAAAAACACCATCTTAATTATGACCTCCAATATTGGGATGAGCGAGCTCAATCGCCAAGCGGCGATTGGCTTTAAAACAATCGGCGATAAATCGACCGAACAGCGCTATGAAGAGATTAAGAGCAAGATTCAGGACGAACTCAAACAGCATTTCCGCCCGGAGTTTATGAATCGCTTAGATAAGACGATTATCTTCCGCCCGCTGGGCAAGCCGGAGGTCAAAGAAATTGTCCGCCGCCAAATCCAGCTCTTAAGCGACCGGCTGCTGCCGGAGGGAATTGAAATTCAGGTGGCGCCAGAGGCAGTCAGCTTTCTGGCCGAAAAGGGCTTCGACCCAGAGTTTGGCGCCCGGCCGGTCCGGCGAGTGATTACTGAATACATTGAAGACCCACTTTCCGAATTATTGCTGACCGGACGGCTGTCGAAATCCGCCCCCATACGGGTGTTGCGCAAAGGCGCCAAGCTAGCACTAATAAAATAGTGCTAGCGAATTAAGAAGTACGAATTAAGAATTAAGATTTTTATATTCATAATTCATAATTCTTCCCCTAGGTCTTGACTTTTCCACCGTTTTATGGTATGGTTGGCGCGTCATCCTCACGGATGAGGTACAAAGACATGAAAATCAAGTTATGGATCTTTCTCGTAGTAGTCGGGATTCTCCTTGTGTTATTACATGAAGAGATGACTGGCGGAATGACAATTCTGTCAGATATTCCCGACGATCCGAGCGTCAGCGATGGCTGGCCATGGTGCATCGGAGCCACCGGCATTTTGTCGGTTGTCTTGGGCACCGTAATCTGTTTCGTTGAAAGGATTCAGCGGAGCAACGACCGGCTTGACGGAAGAGATGTTCGAGCCGAGGAGCGCCGACGGCGCACCCTCGAGCAACTCTCCCAATGACTCATAAAGGCCCTCAAGCACATCGTGCAAGCGGGCCTTTCTCATAATCATAATTCGTAATTCATAATTCTTAATTCTTCTTCCCCAACTTTCGGTTGACGTTCGGTTTTCCACTTATCCACAGAGTTTTCCCCGAACATTAGCCAAAAGAAAAAGGGCCGCTGATGCGGCCCGATGAAAGTCTTGTGATCGCTCTCCGAGTAGAATCGGGGAGCTTCCGTGTGTTGGACTTAGGATTCCTCTTGGTCTTGCTCAAAGAACGGCTCAAAAGGAATCAGACAAAGTCGAGTGGCGTTCCTAACCGCCTGTATCCGGTTGTTAACTTGAAGTTTGTCATAGATGTTGGCCAGGTGAAAATCCACCGTCCGCTTCGAAACGACCAGCCGGTCAGCAGCTTCCTTGCTGGAGTGGCCTTGAGCGATTAAGCTCAAAACCTTAATTTCTGTGGGCGTGAGGCGCACGCCGCGCTGGGGAACAATCCCCTGAATCGGTTGAGGTGCTACAGCTACAGCCATAAAGTTCTCGTTCCCTCGCTTAAGTAAGCAGGGGAGAGTTATCTTACCGCAATTATGCTCAAAAATCTAGTCTTGGGTGGTATTGACAAGTTTGGTATTTGTTCGGCTATGATAGCGACATGACTAATGTTGCCGTTGAGTCATTTGAACAGGTACAAGAGCCAATCCGGGTGGTGGCTAGTTTCGATGGCCCGAAGGTACGATTGCACTCGTTTGAGTGGCGGGGACGAATCTACCAAGTGGAAACCGTCAACCTTTTCCACATTGAAAAAGACGCTAAAAAGTCGCTCTACCATTTTGCCGTTTCTTCCGAAGGGAACGATTACGACATTGTCTTTAACCCGATTAGCTTGGCTTGGAAACTTCAGGAAGTCGTCAACGCTTGACAGGCTCTGGCACAAAAAATAGTATTAGCGACAGTGTGCACATTCTACGGAGGGAATATGAGTAGGCCGGAGTACTTGATACTACTGCGCCCGACTAATGACGGCTGGCGAGCCGTTATTTTAAAGGGCCAGGAGCAGATCTGCCCGATTCTGCCAGCGACCAGGGAAAAACCAACCGTATCTGGGGAGTGGTGGCTGGATTATCTGATTAAACCATCGCCGGAGATTGACCAGCTCCACTGGGAGCCCCTCAATATGGCTATCCAACAAGTTCCGGGGAAAATTCCCCACGACCTTGCTTGCATCCTGATTCGACATCTTTAAAGGCGCGTCAACCGCGCTTTCTCTTTTTTATCCATTGACTGTTCGGCTTTTGTTCGCCACTGTAGAGTATATGGAGGAGAAAGTGTTTTTTATGACATTTGCAGGCAATTTTGCATGGCTCGACGTAGTCGAAAAATTGCCGAAAGTTAAGGCCCGAGACACGCTGGGTCGAGCGGCCGGTCATAAAAAAGATTTTCTCCTCCATAACCAAGGCGTAACAAATGGCCATCATCCTCCATCTTGACGTCAACTCTTACTACGCCACGATGGAACAACAGGCCTACCCGAGCTTGCGCGGTAAACCGATTGGGGTGGCGGGCAAGGGTAGGGGAGAGCGCACCGTTATGGTCGGTGCTTCGATTGAAGCCAAAAAGCTCGGTGTCCGGGGCATTATGCCCACCTGGGAGGCCAAAAAACTCTGCCCGCAGATTATTATCGTCCCGGCCAACTACGACCGCTATATTTTTACTAGCAAGCGAATTTTTGCCCTGCTCGAGCGTTTCAGCCCAAAGGTAGAGATTTTTTCGATTGATGAAGCCTTTCTGGAGTTACCAACTCCAGAAAGCTCGAAACTCGAAGCACGAAATACGAAACAAGTTTTAAATTTCATAAATTCTAATTTTGAGATTGTTTCGGATTTAGGATTTAGAATTTCGGATTTCTGCCAACCAAAAAACTTACCCTACCTTTACGCCATAAAGACGGCTATTCAAATAAAACAGCTCATCAAAAGTCATATTGGCAGCTGGGTAAGCGTTTCTGTTGGTATTTCCTACGGCCGGACTTTGGCCAAACTGGCTAGCGAGCTGGAAAAACCAGACGGGCTAGTAGTGATTCGCCCAGAAAACTTCGCCAAAATCGCCGCCCAAACACCAATTGAAGAGCTCTGCGGCATTGGCTGGGCTCTGCAGCCACGGTTGAACCAGATGGGAATAAAAACCATTGCCGAACTAGGGGCAATGCCGCTAGAAATGCTCGTAACGGCTTTTGGGCCGCATACCGGCAGTTGGTTGCACCGGATCGGTAACGGCATTGACGACGGACAACTGCGCTCGTTCCGAGAACTACCGCAAGAAAAATCCGTTGGCCATTCCTACACTTTGCCGCGCGACATCACCAACCCGGAGGATGCTAAAAGGTCAATGTTGCTACTGGCCGAGCGGGTGGCGGTGCGACTGCGCCGCAAGGGATTACTGGCCAGGGGCGTTAATGTTTATATCCGTTTCGGGGATAAAACCGGCTTCGGGCAACATCTACTGACTAAAACTTATACCGCCGACGGCTACCAACTCTACCAATGGGCACAGAAATTACTGGAAGCTGTACCACAAGGCAAACCAATCCGTTTAATTGCTATCAGCGCCTACGAGCTGGTTAAACACGTTGAGCATTCCCGCTCACTGTTTCTGGACGACCATCACCACGAAAAGCTGTTGGGGGCGCTCGACAAAATCAACAACCGCTACGGCGAATTTGCTGTCCACCGAGCCGCGTTGTCACGAGTGAAACAGCGGATTTTCAAACTGCCCGATGGTCGTAATAAAGGGCTGTACACGCCAGAGCTGGAGAGCGACCAGACCACTTTACGCCGTCGCTCCATTTCCACCAGCCCCTTTTTAAAACGGCTTTAATAGAGTATTATTCGCTCAAACCGTCTCTGACGGCGCACGAGGAAACTATGAAATTAATCGGATTTCTTGTTCTGGTAGTGGGGTTCGGCTTGGGTTTAGTAAAGATATACTTTGGTCTTACGGATAATAACGCCGTACAGGCCGTCCAAGGGCTGCTAACGATGCTCGGAACGCTCTGTCTATGGTGTGGAGTTGTTATACTCTTCTTAAACTCCTCAAAAAACGAACCAAGAACTGGCGAAAGAGTTCAGGTCGTTGAGGTTATTGTTGGAGGCCTGCTCTCTCCGCACAAGGCGATGATGGTAGCCGATAGCAAACGGCAATATGAGGACATGTTCAGAGTCTACTACGCCCCACTCAAAGACCTGCCAAACGGCAACCAAACCCTTAAGGGACAACGACTGCTCTACTCGATGGACAACAAGTGGTACGAAGATCCCAGCCCCGCGGAGTAATTTCGCGGGGTTTTCTCTGGATTTTTTTACACGATAAACGTATACTATTTAGGCATTCGCACCTGTCAGCCAGACAAGGAAGTTGCTATGGAAAAACTACTCGAAAATGAAATCGCTCTCCGCCTGCTCTCGCTCCGAGTCCAAACAATCGCCGACGCTCTCTTAGTTACCACTGACCGGCACTTCGTGCTGGGAAGGATGGCCGATCGGGACGACGTTGTGAACCGCCTTAAAGGTGAGTACCACGTTCCTGGCACCGGCGTCAGCGATGCTTCGGAAAAGGACATTCCGTCGGCGTTGCGGCTCTATCTGGCTTCGGCCTTGTGGTTGCAACCCGAGCTACTCGACGTGATTGGTGTCAGCTATCGAGAACCGGACGACCGCTTCGTCCGGCACATCCACTACTGGGGTCGGATCAATCTGACGGCCAATGAAGCCGAAAAGGAAGCTAGACCCGGACTCGATCTCTCGCATGTGGTTATCGTCACCGGCTGTAAAGCGGTCGAGCTAATTGCCAGCTCGAAGGTGGCTTTCGAGCGGACGCCAAAAGTGTTCCAGACCATGTTTAATAGCCGTGACTGAACGGCCCACCAGCCCCGCAATCCGCGGGGCTATTTCTTTATGCAACCCGCTCTTGACACGTTCGGTATTTGTTCGTAATCTGGGGATATGTTAACGCCAAAGCAGAAACAAATTTTAGAATTTATCGAGAGCTTTATTAAAGAAAACGACTACGCCCCTAGCTACCGCGAGATCGCCGAGAACTTTGGCTTCAGCTCGGTGGCAACAGTGGCCGAGCATGTTGATAATTTGAAAACTAAAGGATATTTAACCAACGACGACGGCTACCGCTCGTTAAGGGTTGTCGGTGTCCAAGTGGAGGGTGACTCTATCTTTGCTGGCAGTGTGCCGATGTTGGGCGCCATTAGAGCCGGTAAACCTATTGAGGCCGTTCGGACTAGCGAAACCCTGGAGATACCGCGCGATATGATGTCCAACAATGTTTTTGCGCTCAAGGTAAAAGGGGACTCTATGCAAGATGACGGTATTTTGGACGGCGATTACGTGGTAGTCGAGCCCTGCCAGAATCCCAAAAACGGCGATATCGTGGTGGCGCTAATTAACAAAGACGAAGTTACCCTCAAGCGTTTTTATCGAGAAAAAGACCATATCCGCCTCCAGCCAGCCAACGCCAAATATAAACCAATCCGGGTAAAGAAAATTACTATTCAAGGTAAAGTTCGGGGAGTAATTCGAAAGTTTTAGGCTTGTAAAAGTTAAGCGACCCCCGCTGCGATGCCGTGATGGCTGCGTTGTGGGTCGTTTCGAGTGCCTTTGTTGTCCGGGTCAGGCCTAAACCTGTATACGGGCGCAAGGCTAGGCGGTATTTTGCCGCCATGGTTTTTGTTTCGAACATGATGTCCGTCTGACGAGAATCGTCTCTAGACAATCATCAAAATAATTATACAAACTATCAATGAAAAGCGAAAGGCTCCGAACGAGTCGGAGCCATGATCAATGGATAGGTACGGGTGGCCTCTGCGGGCATTTCGGGATGTTTGGCCTTCTCCAGCTGGTTACGCTTTGGCAGCCTGTCTCGCGGCCGCTAGGTTAGCGCTCCAGTTGCTGGGCAGAGCCACCCGTCGTGTTCTCGTATGGACGTGATAAGTATAGCCAAACCAGATGTGATGTCAATATACAGCTAGTAAAAAAATTGCCAACGGCCATAAGTATTGATATATGTCATTTATGGCTAAAACCACTCGTCGCAAACTATTCTTGTTTGGTAAATATTCATTAGCGCTCCTACCACCGAAAAAATGGCTAAGCAAAATTGGGGTAAAAGTCGGTGATGAGGTGGAGATAGAGCTCGATAGTACTAAACGACGGTTGATTGTTCGCTTTGACCCCAAATTACTTCCCGAGGGCAAAAAAACTAAAAAATCCGTCTCGCCAAAAACCAACCCAGACGACTGGGAGCCAATTGCCGAACTCTAGCATTGAGAACTGGCAGTTAAGTCGTTAATCTAGACCTATGGCACGCGACTTTGATTTTAAATCTCGGACAGTCAAACGACCACCGGAACTCCAACGCCGCCAGAGCGTTGCTCGAAAACCCAAGGTTCGCCAGGCCAAGTGGTGGCTGGTGTTGGCAGTAATTGGCTTATCTTTGGTTGGATACGCCGTTTACCGACAGTACAGCTCACCAACAATCACAACCAACACTGACAACAGCTCCCAGCCAGATAGTACTACCGCCCAGACCAGCCAACGAATACAAGTATACAACGGCGGAGCTGGGGAGGATGTAGCCAAGCAATTGGTCGCCAAATTAATTGCGGCGGGGTATCTTGCCAGCTACGTTGGGCCGACATTAGACAGCTACCAAGGCGCCGAAATTTGGTACAGCCCGGGTAATGGCGAGCTATCCAAACAAATCATCAAGGAAATCACCGCTTCCAAGATTGTTACCCACGAATCGCAGATAGCCACCGGTTACGCTATCCAGATATTTCTCGGTGGTAATTAGTAGAAACGCAATTATTTGCTAAAGTAAAGATATGTTAGGTAATCCATCGCAACGAGTTGGGGTCTTTGTTGACGTACAGAATCTGTACTACAGCGCCCGGGCAATGCACGACTCCAACGTTAATTTTGGCAAACTCTTACAGACCGCCGTTGGTGACCGTCAGCTAATTAGAGCGATTGCTTACGTTATTAAATCCGAGGCACCAAAGGAGCAGGGGTTCTTCGACGCTTTAGCTAAGGCCGGGTTGGAGGTAAAAAGCAAAGATATTCAAATTTTTGGCGACGGCCAGAAAAAGGGGGACTGGGACGTTGGAATCGCTGTTGATGCCATTAAGATCGCCGACCGGCTGGACGTGGTAGTGCTAGCAACCGGTGACGGCGATTTTGTACCACTGGTGACTTATCTACGTGAAAATCGAGGCTGTCTAGTTGAAGGAATCTCTTTTGAACGCAGTACCAGCGCCAAATTAATCGAAGTCCTTGATAACTTTACCGATATCGCCGCCAACCCTAAACAGTATTTATTTAGGAGTCGGTGATGCTTAAGGTTAAAAACCTTAATGTGCTCCACCCGGCCGGCCAAGAACTAGTTGATATTTCCTTTGCTGTTGAAAAAGGCACAGTAACCGCTGTTATCGGCAGGACCGATAGCGGCAAGTCGGTCTTGGGGAGGGTGATAGCCGATCAATATATTGAGCACGACGGCGAGATAATCATCAACCACCTTAGTCGCCGCCATGAATCGGCCAAGATCGCCTACCAACTTGGCTATGCACCAGCCGAACCACTGCTGGAGAATTATCTAACCGGGTACGAGCAGATTGATTTTATTGCCAGTTTTTTTGAGATCAGCCCGGCCGAACGCTCAAAAAAAATCATTGAATTAGCCAAAACCTATAATGCCACCAACGCCCTGTACCGGTTAATCGAGCAGCTCTCTGGCGCCGACCGAAAGAAAATTTCCTTAATTAGCTCGCTCGTCCACGCTCCCAGCGTGGTTGTTTGGGACGAGCCGACTAGCCATCTTGACCCGTTCGACCAACAAATAGTTTATCGCCAGCTGGCCAAGATGAAAGACGATAAAATGGCCGTATTATTAATAACCAACGACTTAACTCTAGTGAGCACTAGCGCCGATCAGATTATTATTCTTGAGAACGGACAGATAAAAATGTCCGGCAATGTTAGCCAGCTAAAGAACCAAACTAGCAGTAAAACCAACTCTTTGGCCGAGATCCTAGCCAGGAGTGAGCCGGGCGATGTCAGAGCTTAAGCTAGCTTACTTAGAGCTAACCCAACTCTCTAGAAAATCTGGACGAACTAGCGCCAATACTACCAGTACCGTTTTCGTCGTTAGTGCCGTCGTCGCCTTAACAATTCTCACGCTCTGGCTATCGCCAATAACCTACACTCGCGAAATTTCCCAAATAATTCTCTACAGCCTGGCTATCATCCAAATTGTTTTTGGATTAAGGGTGGGGTTTTTGAAAATTGGCAGCCGCAACAACGAATACTTCCTGCCGCTAGCAACCCGATACTGGCAGCGGGCCCTGCCGTACTTAATAATCGCCTTGCTACTACCAGCTCCAATAGTAATTGCCACAACCACCCATCTAGCTAATGGAAGCTACCAATGGTCGACAGTATTTATCTCCCAAACAACTAACTACTTGATGTTTTTTCTAATTGGATTAACCGGTGCGATGGTTATACGATCGTTAGTAAAACGATCGATTGTCAGGATAATTATTGTGGCGATAGCCTTAATTGGAACCATTTTAACCCTTAGCTCCGGCAGTTTTGTTTTTCGGTCGGTTTTTGTCAATGAGATTACTACTTATTCACAGCTTTTCGTTATCGCCGGCCAACTTTCAGTTATTGCCATACTAATAATGATCACCGATTTGTTGGCCGAGCGGCTACCGTTAACCGTCGCCAAGGTTGGGCGCTATTGGCCACTTTTTTTGGGGCAGCGAGCGCTTGGGTTCGGACAGGGAAGTGGGCAGTTCTTTAAAACCAACCGAATTTTCTTGCGCGATACCCAGCTCCACCGCCGATTGTCTGCGATAGTGATTGGGCTGGTGATATTTATTTCGCTCCTCCACGTCACCTTGCTGGTTAACGGTACGGCGGTTTCAGAAACGTTAGTCTTGATAACCCTAACAATTTTCAGCGCCATTTCGGCTTTGGTCATATCCAAACTGGCCGAGGAAATTTACTATCAAGGCACCGTCCACAACCTCCATCTGCCTATCGATCTAGTACGGAGCCGGGTCGGAAACTGGCTGATTAGCTGGTTCTGGCAAGTTGGCATTACCGTAGTGCTCTGGGGAATTATTGGCAGCTGGTATACGACTACTCAACAGTTAATATGGCCACTACTGGTTGCCGCCACTACCCAACACCTATTGGTTTACGGCTGGTCGGGGAAATTAATCCACGCCCGCCATCAGACACTGGCAAACTTAGCAGTATTCGGGTTGACGATATTGGTCGGGGTGATGCCAGTGGCATTACTCCAAGTAACGCCGATTAGCCAAACTATATTTATCCAATTGATCTGGCTGTTGTTTGTCGGTATTCTTTTACAGCTTACTTCGAATAAAAAGGTTGGTGATAACTCTTATGCTTAAGGTAATTATTTGGATAACGATTCTATTTCTGATGGGCGGGACTTTTCTGTTTTTTCTCCAATGATTCCCACACTGCCGGTCCACCTGGAGCGCCTGGCGGGCGTTTTTGAGCAATCGGGGAAAGATTTCTACATTGTGGGCGGAGCGCTACGAGATCAGCTGCTTGGCCGAACCCATCACGAGTGGGACGTTGCTACCAATGCCAAGCCCGATGAAATAATTAAGTTACTACAAAAGGGCGGCTGTCAAAAAATTAATTTAGTCGGTAAACGGTTCGGAACAATTGCTGGCGAATTTCATAACGAACCAATTGAAATAACCACCTACCGAACCGAACAATACCAAGAAGATAGCCGCAAACCGGCTGTTTTATTTGGCGATAACTTATCTGACGACTTGTCGCGTCGCGATTTCACCATCAACGCCCTGGCCTATAGCCCAACCGAAAAGAAATTAATCGACAGCCACGACGGCCAGCAAGATTTACAGCTCAAGCAAATCCGTTCAGTCGGCAACGCGGTTGAGCGCTTCCACGAAGACCCCCTGAGAATGCTTCGGGCAATTCGTTTGGCCACTCAGCTAGGCTTTTCGATCGAGAGAAAAACATTTTTAGCCATCATCGGCGAGAAAGATCGCTTTGGCGTGCTCTCGGCCGAGCGTGTCCGCCAAGAGATTGATAAAATATTACTCTCGCCAACCCCCAGCCAGGGGATAGAGCTACTCAAAGAAAGCGGTTTGATTGCCTATATCTTACCGGAGCTCTTACCCTCTATTGATATCGAATTTGACCCGCGCGAGCACAAAGATATTTATCACCATATTATCCAAGTGCTTGACAACACTCCGCCCCAATTAGCCCTGCGTTGGTGCGCCCTGCTCCACGATATCGCCAAACCGATCACCCGCAAAAAAATTGGTGGCGAGTATCATTTCCTCGGTCACGAGATTGTTGGGGCAAGAATGGCTAAAGATGTCTTGGGGCGACTAAAATACTCTACCGACTTCACTAAGTACGTTACTAAGCTAGTCAGGTTACATCAACGAATCCCTAACGACGATGGCCAATGGACAGATGGGGCGGTCCGCCGGTTTGTCAGGGACGCTGGCGAATGTTTAGAGGATTTATTTACGTTTGCGGAGGCCGACTCAACCGGCAAAAACGAGCGAAAACTTGAGCAGTACCGCCAAAAGCGCCAAGAGCTAAAATCTCGAATTGCCGAGCTAGAAAAACTAGCTGAAATCGCCAAGATAAAAAGTCCGCTCTCCGGCGAGGAACTAATGGAGCTGTTCCACCGGCCAGCTGGCCCGTGGATTAAACCGGTCAAAGAAGAGCTATTACGCCAGGTCATTGAAGGCGACTTAAAGCAGGACGACAAAAAAAAGGCCGCCGAGATTGCCCGGCGGCTAGTGAAAAAGGTCTGACTGGTTCACGGATTCATGACGGCGGTGGCCATTTTATCAGCGTATTCATCGGCTCTTGAGACTCCCACCTTCTTCAGGATTTGAGCCATGTACAGCCGGAAATATGCCCGGTTCGCCTCGCCATGAATCGATCCCGGCGGAACCACCCCGTAGTAATACGGAACCAGCTCCTCACTTGGGACAATGACGGTTAGCTGGTTACGGTCAAGGAAGTCGAGGCACTTGACGGTATCCTCGAGCTTGATACCTAGTGCTGGGTCACAGAAGAGGGAGACATTAGAGTACTTGTTCGCCTTGACGATGTCGGCCAGCTGCTGCCCTTCCAGGCAGGTGACGATCGTGTCGCCAGATCTAATAACCTGCTCCGTCGGGAACACGGGTTCCCCGCAAATCATCATGTTCTGGCTACCCAAGATTGAGTAAATGTTCATGTGCGTAAACTCCACGTTTGGAAATCTTATCAAAATATAGCGCAATTGTCACCCCTTACGGTGGAAATTATCACCGCCCAGACAGTGTGGTACTATAATTACTGTTAAGGAGGGAACCGTGTGGAATAAATTAAACATTTGGATTAAAACTCATAAAAAAGCGGTAATTATTGGCGTGCCGGTTATCTTAATAGTGTTATTTTCCGGGATTGTGTTGATGATTCGCTACTTGAACAACTACCAGGATCCAGTGGTTATTACCCACCCTAATACCGAGGAGGAAAAACCGGTACTAGTGGCTAGCTTATTGAACGGGACGTTAGTTGATCCGGCGACTGCTAATCGCCACGTTGTCGCCACAATGATTGAGAACTCCCAGGCGGCTCGACCACAGGTCGGCCTAACTAGCGCCGATGTTGTTTACGAAGCCGTTGCCGAGGGCGGAATTACCCGGTTTATGGCACTCTATCAAACCAAATACCCGGCCAAAGCTGGCCCGGTTCGATCGGCCCGAAGTAACTATATCGACTGGCTAAGCGAGTTCGATGCGTTTTATATGCACGCTGGGGGGTCGCCAACGGCGCTAGGCCTAATTAATAGCTATCGGATAAAAGACTACCCCCACAGTAACGACGGCACCTACTGGCGTGAGCCGACTCCGGGCGTAGCCAGTGAGCATACGTTGTTTGCCAACGTTGCCCTGGTTTATAAAAATGGCGTCAACATAAAAAAGTGGCCAAAAACGTACAATTTCGATCCCTGGAAGTTTAAAGATCCCGAGCCGACAATAGAGTTGGGCTCAACGCTAACCATCAACTTTTCTTCTGCGCCATTTGCTGTTAAATGGACGTTTAGCAAAAAAACCAACACCTATAGTCGAGAGATGGCCGGTACCGCTCATAAAGATCGATTAACTGGCAAACAAATTACTGCCAAGACAATAATTGTTATGACCGTCAAACGCTCGCCCAACCCACCGTTCGCCAATGGCAAACAATCAGAGTGGACAATGAAGACAATTGGTTCAGGTAATGCCTCGGTATTTATCGATGGCAAACAGATTAGGGGAACTTGGAAAAAACCATCAAGAAAAGAGCGGACCCGATTTTATGATTCGTCCGATCAAGAAATTACTCTCAATCGAGGCCAGATTTGGGTCGAGGTAATTCCCGAGACTGGTTCCTACAAATTCACCGCCGAAAAACCTCCAACTACTACCACTAGTAACTAGAAAAAGTTGTCATAAAAGTGTGTCGTAGACATTTTTGCTTGGTTCGCCAACGGCGAAAAAATGTCGAGACCCAAGCGGTATGATTCGCTGGAGATCATAACCGCGTCTTTTGTGGCAATTTTTTCTAGTTACAAAAAAGACCTCTGAAGAGGTCTTTTTCGCGAACGTCAATACGTTCGAGCAATTGACAGAACTAGATTGACATAAGCCATGGAGTGGTTGTAGCGAAGCAGAGCTCCGACAACATTACCGCTGGCCGCACCGTTGGCGGCCAACAGTTTGGCCGCACCAAACAAACAGTCTGGAGCGTAAGTTACGTCTTTAATACCGTCGCCGTTTCCGTCAACAGCATAAGCTCGCCAAGTACCAGGCATAAACTGGCATGGGCCAGTTGCCCCGGCATAGGACCTAACCGATCGATACCAACTTTGACCAGACTCTACTTGCCAAACGGCCTGTAGAACCTTCCAGTCAATTCCGTAAGCAGCGGCGGCTTTTTTAGCCAACGCTCTCTTACCAGCTGGGCCGGGATCCGCTAAGTAGTGCTGGTAGCTTACCAGCCTAATTTCGACTGGTTTGGCAACTACTTTTTGGGGCTCCGGCTTAATAACGATTTTCAGGTTAAGCTGTCTACCGGCAACCGAAACAATATTAGAAGTAAAACTATTAAGTTTAACCTCTACATTACTGGTATTCGATACCGGTTCGTGCGCCTGGGTGATTGTACCAACTGGCAAAACCAAAGGTATCGCCAATAGTAAGACCGAGGCACTTTTAGTGAACTTATTATCTGTCAAAGTGCTTTTTACCCTCCTTGAGATCCCACTTACGAGATTCCAAAGATTAATATATATTTTCTATCACTCCTTATCTTTTGCCGGTAAAACGGCGCTTCTCGGTTATGCTTGGGCGTCTGTTACCAGACTGAAAAGCTTCCCGAAAGAAGTTAGGGCATTGTACCGGTTCTGCCATAATTGTCAACCAGTAGGGGATGATTTTTCTGTTAGTATTGTCCTATGAATACTTGCCTATTCTGCGACATTGTCTCGGGTAAATTACCGAGCGATAAGGTACTGGAAACCGCCTATTTTATGGCATTTAAAGATATCCACCCAAAGGCACCGGTTCATGTGCTGATTGTTCCAAAAAGGCACCTTGAGCGGCCGGAAGAACTACGCGGCGAGGAAATTCACAACATGTTGCTTGGCAGTGAGGAAATCGCTCAAATTCTCGGTGTCAAAGAGAGCGGCTACCGATTGCTGTTTAATGTTGGTAAGCACGCCGGCCAAGAGATTGATCACGTCCATCTCCACCTGATTGGCGGCAAACCCGCTGGGGCAATGTATTAAACGCCTAGTGCATCCGAAACACCTGAGCGTTGCCGGTTAGATTAGTCCTTAACAACTACCAATTATTTTGCTAAAATTTCCTTAATGTCTGAATCAGATCGCCGAGAACGAAGCTCATCGCCAGAGGTGCAACTGCGCCGATTTTTCCGCGAGGTTCAGCAATCAGATCTGATGACCGAAATTAAGCGCCGCCGTTACTTCGAAAAGAAACCGTCTCGCAACGCCCGCCGCAGCTCCGCCCACGGCAAAGAAATTCGCCGTCAAGAAAAACGGGGCTACTAATGACCCTTCTGCAACGAATCGAGGATGATTTGTTGGCAGCAGTTAAAGCCCAAGAACCTTTAGCCCGCGATGTTTTGCGTGGCGTCAAAAGCTCGTTAAAGAATCTGGCGATTGAGATTGCCAAAGCCGATTTATCGGAGGAACAAGTTGAGGGTGTTATCGCCAAGGAAGTAAAGCGTCGCAAAGAATCGATCGAGGCCTATATCAACGCCGGCCGCCAAGAGCTGGTCGAAATTGAGCAAAACGAGCTAAAAGTCCTGGAGAAATACCTTCCGGAACAGCTCGACATCAAAGATGTTGAGAAAATTATTGATTCGGTGATTGCCGAATTGGGCAAAGCTGCTAATACCGGCAACGTTATGGGCAAACTTAGCGGCTTATTTAAGGGTAAGGCCGATATGGGACAGATTGCCAAACTTGTTAACGAAAAACTCTCTCGAATCAGCCACGAGCTCAACAAGTAAATGGGTTATTTAGAGGACTAAATATGGCCCAGTTGGTGGTTAGCTTTACCAATCAAACGAATTTTACCGTCAATAAAAAATCCCTCATCCAATCGCTCGAACTTATCTTGCTACGCCTTAACCACCTTGGTAGAGTAAATATTGAGTTGTTATTGGTGGGGGATGAAAAAATCAAGCTTTTAAATAAAAAATTTAGAGATATGGACAAGGTTACCGACGTACTAAGCTTTTCAAGTAATGAACCGCCGGCCCAGGATTTTTATGGTTCGATTGTCATATCTGCCAACACCGCCAATAGACAAGCCAAACAGGCCGGAATTAACCCCCAAAGCGAGATTAACACCTTAGCCGGGCACGGATTACTCCATCTGCTTGGCTATAATCATTCCTGATGAATAGCGGAGGGTGCTGGTAATGGCTAAGGATCAATACTTCGTTGGTATTGACGTTGGCAGCTCAAAAATCGTTGTTTGTGTGGCGACTGTTCACGATAACGAAACCCAAATTATTGCCTTGTCGTCCATCGGTCATAACGGTGTTCGCAAGGGAGTGGTTAGCGATATCGAGGAAACCGTTAGCGCCTTATCGCACGGTTTAGAGGAGGCCGAAAGGATCGTCGGCTCGCCACTAACCCACGCCTATATCTCGATTAGTGGAGCTTCCATTGAGGCGATTCCGGCCCGGGGAGTTATCGCCGTCTCTAAGCCAACTGGCGAAATTGACACCAACGACGTCGCCCGGGTAATCGACGCCGCTCGGGCATCAACCCTGCCTCAGAACCGCGAACTCGTTCATCTTTTCCCCATCCAATATTTAATCGACGGACAGATTCAAGAACGAGACCCAGTCGGAATGAATGGGGTTCGCTTGGAAGTCGATTCCTTAGTAATTAGCTCCACGGCTGCCGCCATGCGCAACCTAACCAAAACCGTTTTTCAGTCGGGCATTGAGATCGACGGCGTGGTTTACGGACCGTTGGCCACTGCCCTTGCCCTAACCACCAAAAAACAGCGGGAGAACGGGGTGGTGGTGGTAGATATTGGTGCCGGCTCAACTGATATGGCCGTTTACGAGGAAAGCCAGCTAATTCACGTTGCTTCGATTCCAATTGGTTCAAACCATATTACTAACGATATCGCCATCGGTCTGCGAACCAATTTGGATATCGCCGAGGCGATCAAAGTTAAATACGGCCACGCCCAACCGGACAAAACCCGTGACGGCGAACAGATCAATCTGTCGGCATTTGATCCGGCTGAAACCGAGCGTATTTCCCGTAAGCACGTTTCGGAAATTATCGAGGCTAGAACTAGCGAAATTTTTCATTTAATCAAAGAAGAGCTGCAGAAGGTTGGCAAAGATGGACTATTGCCGGCCGGTGTGATATTTACAGGAGGTGGAAGCGATCTTGAGGGCATCACTGAGGCTGCCAAAGAAACGCTTCGATTACCAGCATCGATTGGGTACCCAGTTGTTCCACTTTCGGGAATGATTGACAAGATCGATAGTCCGATATACGCTACCAGCGTCGGACTGGTACTCTGGGCAGTAGAGGCAGCCGGAGATAAAAGCGCACCTTGGCGGCTCGATATCGGTAAATTTGGGGGGGTAGTTGACCGTTTTCGGGGTATTTTTAAGAATTTTACAAACTAACCTAAGTTTATGGATAGGGAAACATTAGACACTTTTGCAAATATTAAAGTTTGTGGTGTAGGCGGTTCCGGTGGGAACGCTATTGCCAGAATGATAGCCGCTCGCGTACGAGGGGTTGAGTTTATTGCGATCAATACTGATGCCCAGGCGCTAATGAATAACGCCGCGCCGGTTAAGGTGCAGATCGGTAAAGATACTACCCGCGGCCTTGGTGCCGGCGCCGACATTGAGGTTGGCCGTAAGAGTGCCGAAGAAAATAAAGATGAAATTTACGAGGTCCTGAAAGGGGCCGATATGGTTTTTGTAACTTTTGGCGCTGGTGGCGGTACCGGTACGGGCGCCGCACCATTAGTTGCCCAAATCGCTCGGGAGCTGGGAGCCCTGACTGTTGGTGTCGTTACCAAACCGTTTAGCTTTGAGGGTTTGCGCCGCAAAAAGATGGCCGATATCGGCATCGAGGAGCTGCGCGACAAAGTTGATACTTTAATTACAATCCCCAACGACCGGCTATTGCAGGTAATCGACAAAAAAACTTCTCTGCCCGATGCCTTTGGTATCGTTGACGATATTTTGCGCCAAGGCGTTCAAGGAATCTCCGACTTAATTGTGATCCCCGGCATTATTAACGTTGACTTTGCCGACGTCCGAACAATTATGCAAGATGCTGGGTCGGCGCTGATGGGTATCGGCCGCGCCTCCGGTGAAAACCGGGCGATTGAGGCCGCCCGCCAAGCGATCGATTCACCGTTGCTGGAGCTATCAATCGACGGTGCCATGGGTATTCTTTACAACATCACTGGTGGGCCGGATATGACAATGTACGAAGTCGAAGAGGCCTCCAAGGCTATTACCGAAGCGGCTCATCCAGAGGCCAATATTATCTTTGGCGCCATGGTAGATGATGCGATGAGCGGGGAGATTAAGATTACCGTTATTGCCACCGGTTTTGAGACCGAAACACCAAAGCCCCAAACCAAGCGTCGAGCTCAAGGAGAATCACTTGGCTACGGTTTCAATCAAGGCCAGAGTGAGCCGATTGGGTCGCCATCCGTCTCAAATATTCCATTTTTTGGCTCCTCTCAACCAGCTAAACCAAGTTTCGGCGATGATTATGACTCCGACGGTAGGGAGCACCGCCGCGAACGACCAATCCCACCGAAAGAGGAAGAAACTAAAAAAGAAGACGACGACAAAGACGAGCTCGACGTCCCGGCGTTCATACGACGGAAGTTGCGTTAGCAACTGTAGGAGTACGACCACAGGAAGATCCGTAGGAAATTACGCTAAATATTATCATTATATTGGGATTGGCAATTTCTCTTTTGTGAGGGTGAGGGCATACCCTCCGCTTCGCTCCGGTATAGCTCCCTCACTGACGTTCGGTCGCTATAGCAACTGGGACGTTGCTTAGTGTCCGTTTCTAGGACACTATCAGAGTTAGCACCTACTGCGAGCAAGTTTCTACTTGCGAGAAGTGAAGCGACAGCGTAAACACCCTCACACTCCCTACCCCGGCACGCTGCCCCAGGCGGGTGGTGAAAATTAACTCGCTGACCTGGGAGGCGTCCTAGGTCATGGCTCATTAATTTTCGATTAATATGTAGGCATATTTGTTCGGGTATAGTTTGGTATATATAGTCTTGACACAGTACGGTTTTAATATGCTAGGGTGATTGAAGGAACCATAAAAAATAACGGGAGGTGCAATGGCAAAATCAAAGGATAGCGGTAGGAATATTTCGGACATTGCCTTAAAACCCGTTGAAATTTCCGTTAATTTACCCACTGATAGAAATGATAAATCATCAAAAAAGACCGGCCTAAAAGTATCTCGCCGTTTCACCAAGCCCGGTCAGGATGTGTTTGCTTCCGTGGAGTGGGATACTCGCGACTCAATTATCTCGGACGAAAAAGGTAATATTATTTCGCAAATCACCGGTATCGAAGTACCAAAAACTTGGACCCAACTAGCCACCGATATTGTTTCCTATAAATATTTCCGCAAAGCCGGTCTGCCAACCAAAGAAGGCCGAGAAACATCCGTCAGACAGCCAATTATTCGCATTAGTAAAACCATGGCCGACTTCGGGGAAAAGTTCGGTTACTTTGCCTCCAAAGCCGAGCGGGAGACCTTTGAGACCGAGTTGATGTATATATTGCTTCACCAGCGCGCCGCCTTCAACTCGCCAGTTTGGTTTAACTGCGGCCTTTATCATCAATACGGCATTAAAGGTAGTGGGGGATCGTTCTACTGGAATTTTAAAGAAAATAAGGTTCTAGAGTCCGAATCTGCTTACCGCAACCCTCAATGTTCCGCTTGTTTTATTTTATCGGTCACCGATACCTTGCCAGGGATTTTTGAGTTAGTAAAAACCGAAGCCCACATCTTTAAATACGGCTCTGGCTCCGGCGCTAACTTTTCGCCGCTACGCAGTCGATACGAAAAACTCTCGGGCGGTGGTTACTCCAGTGGGCTATTAAGCTTCTTGCGAGTATTCGATCGGGCCGCCGGTGCTACTAAATCTGGTGGAACAACCAGGCGGGCCGCTAAAATGGTCGTTGTCGACATTGAGCACCCAGAGATTGAAGACTTTATTGATTGGAAAGTTAACGAAGAGAAAAAAGCCCTGGCCTTAATCGAAGCTGGCTATGAATCGGACTTTAACGGCGATGCTTACAGTACGGTTTCCGGTCAAAATGCCAACAACTCCGTTCGGGTAACCGACGACTTTATGAAAGCGGTGGAGAACGACGGCGAGTGGCAGACCCGTTTTGCCACCAGCGGCGAGCCATACAAGACATACAAAGCCCGGGATTTAATGGATAAAATTGCCCAGGCCGCTTGGAAATGCGCCGACCCAGGGCTGCAGTTTGATACCACTATCAACGACTGGCACACTAGTCCAAATACCGATCGAATCTACGCCTCCAACCCTTGCTCGGAGTATATGTTTCTCAACGACTCGGCCTGTAACTTGGCGTCGATCAATTTGGCGAAATTTATTAAGGACGACGGCTCATTTGATATCGCTGGCTATCGCCACGCCTGCCGGATAATGTTTATTGCCCAGGAAATTGCCGTCGATCTATCCAGCTACCCAACTAATGTAATCGCCAAAAATAGCCACGATTACCGACCGCTTGGATTGGGTTACGCTAACCTAGGGACGCTGTTAATGCTCCAGGGCGTTCCTTATGACTCGCCAGAGGGCTTTGCCATCGGTGGGGCCTTAACGGCCATTATGACTGGTCACGCCTATAAAACTTCTGCCGAGATGGCCGCCGTTAAGGGGCCCTTTGAAGGATTCGCTAAAAATCGAGCACCGATGCTTAATGTGATGCGCAAACACCGCTCGGCTGCTTACCGAATTAGCGAAAAGCACTGTCCCACCGACATCTTAGATGCCGCTCACCAGGACTGGGACGAAGCGGTGGCACTGGGAGAACAGTTTGGCTATCGCAATAGCCAGGCAACGGTGATTGCTCCAACCGGCACGATTGGCCTACTAATGGACTGCGACACGACTGGTGTCGAGCCGGACTTTGCCCTGGTTAAATTTAAAAAATTAGCTGGTGGTGGATCGATGAAAATCGTTAACAACGCCGTACCAAAAGCACTGGAGAATCTTGGGTACAGCCCATTAGAACAACAGGCGATTATCGATTACGCCATCGGTACCGGTACGCTCAACGGCTCAACACCAATTAACGCCGAGAGTTTAAAGGATAAGGGATTAACCCAAGAGGAGATCGCCAAGCTCGAGAAAACCCTGCCAACAATGTTCGATATCAACTACGCCTTCAATCGAACGGTAATCGACAGTAATCTTTTTGAGAGATTGGGGGTTACCAGTGAACAAGAAAACAAGCCGACGTTCTCGCTCCTAAAAAAACTCGGTTTCAGCCAGACAGATATCAATCAAAGCAACGAGATAATCTGTGGCACCCAAATGCTGGAGGGCGCACCGCATCTCAAAGAAGAACACTACCCAGTCTTTGACTGCGCCAATCGCTGCGGGCCAAACGGCAAGCGTTTTATCCGACCAATGGGACACGTCCAGATGATGGCGGCCGTTCAGCCGTTTATTTCTGGTGCAATCTCCAAAACTATTAATATGCCTAACGAGGCAACAGTTGAGGATGTTAAGGAAGTTTACATTGAGTCATGGAAGCTTGGTATTAAGGCATTAGCTTTGTATCGAGACGGCTCAAAATCTAGCCAGCCACTCAATACCAAGCGCCAAGACGAAGCAGACGAGCTGGAGGTTAAAAAAGAACAAGTGATCGTCTACAAGCCTCGCCGGCGTCGTCTTAACGACGAGCGCCAAGCACTCACTCATAAATTCAGTATCGCTGGCCACGAGGGCTATATTACCACCGGTCTGTACGACGACGGGATGCCCGGAGAGATATTCATTACCATGGCCAAGCAAGGGAGCGTTATCTCCGGCTTAATGGATGCTTTCGCTACCTCGATATCGATTTCTCTCCAATACGGTGTACCGCTCAGTGTGGTTGTTAGAAAATTTGCCAATAGCCGCTTTGAGCCGTATGGCTTTACCTCCAACCCACAGATTAGGATTGCTAAGTCGATCGTTGATTACCTAGCTCGCTACCTGGGGCTAAAATTCCTATCGCCGGGGGAACTCCAAGATATCGGTATCAAATCCGACAGCCAAGCTGCTTCAAGCCAAGCGCCGTTAGAACTCGAGGTTGGTAGCCAGGGGCAATCGGTCCCGATTACCATCAATGAGAACACTGATAAGACTGAAGATAATACCGACACTGACATCACCCAAGATCAGCCCATCGTCGCCTCTGATGCGCCGCCCTGCCCAACCTGCGGATCGATGACCACCAAAACCGGCACTTGCTACACCTGCTTGTCGTGCGGCTCCACCACCGGCGGCTGCAGCTAGTAATGCCTATTTACACAAAGAAGGGGGACCGGGGTGAAACCGGTCTTCCTGGCAAAAGACGTCTATCCAAGACGGACCAGCTTTTTGAAGTCTTGGGAAACTTAGATCAAACCAGCGCTTCGATTGGTTTAGCGCTATCGTACACTGAGAAAAAGGAAAGTGAGTTGATAGCGTTATTGAAATCTGTCCAATCAGACTTTTTGGGGATTGGCGCCTACTTGGCCTCAGAAAACCACAGCCAGAGGGCAATATTAAATCACCTACCAAAACAAATTACGTTATTTGAGAAAACCATCGACAAACTAGAAAACGAGACAGGTTCGTTGCAGAATTTTATCCTGCCTGGCGGAGGAAACGCCGGTTCGGCTCTTCACTTAGCCCGAACAATCGCTCGAAAAACCGAACGGGAATTTCATAATTTAACTGGAGTAAAGTCGCCTGAAATCAGCCAGTACCTCAACCGATTGTCAGACTTACTTTTCCAAATAGCCCGAGCGATTAACCATCGACAGGGTAATGTTGAGGATAATTGGAAGTATCTACAAAACAAAGCTGATAATCGTTGACTTTACCCTAACTAATTGATATATTGCAACCGTCTTGAAAGGGGTATGTTTCAGACAATCCTTTTAGGTTTAGTTGTATCGGAAACGGTCGATCCCCTCCCGTCGTTTCCGGTACTACCAAGCTTAAAAGATGGAGCCGAGTGGCTCTTTTTTTTATGACCATATGCTGGTATTTTGATTTGGCTATGCAAAAACCGACTGCTTCGATATTAACAGTAATTACCATCTTGAGTCGGCTAATTCCTCATCCCGCCAACTTCACCACCTTGGGCGCAACGTCACTTTTTTCCGGCAGTAAACTTGGGCGCCCGTGGAATTATATTGTTCCCTTTGTGGCGATGGTTGTGACCGATTTGATTATTGGGCTACACGGTACGATGGTCTATGTCTATCTAAGCATCGCTATCAGCATCTGGATTGGCGAGAAATATTTAAAGACGGACGACGGCAGTAAGAGGGTGGCGGCTGCCGCCATCGCCAACTCAACAATATTCTTTGTTATCACAAATTTTGGCGTTTGGGCCAGTAGTACCCTTTATGCCAAAACTTTTAGCGGCTTGGTAGAAAGCTACGCCATGGGATTACCGTTCTGGCGAAATATGCTGTTGGCAGATATGTTATTTAGCGTTGGCATATTTGCGCTCTATCGCTATGCTCAGCAGCAAACAGCAGTTGATAGATTTGACAGAAAATTAGGCAATATTATGGGAATAAATAATGGAGGGGGAAATTAATGGGCAAAGGTGGGGTTAAGTTGTTAGATTTTTGGGCAGCGTGGTGTGGGCCGTGCAAGATAATGAATCCAATTTTGGAAGAAATTGAGAAAGAATACGGTTCGAAAATTACTATTGTAAAGTACGACGTTGACGATGCTACTAACCAAGAAATTGTTCAAAAATATCAGGTAATGGCCATGCCAACCTATTTTATTGAAAAAGACGGCCAAGTTGTTGGACAGTTTGTGGGAGCTCAGTCAAAATCGACTCTGACAAAAGCCCTTGATCAAGCATTGGGCTAGCTGTAAATCCGACAGACCTCACAGCCATTATTATAGTCGGCGTTAGTGTGTTTAAAATATTTGAGAGCGAGCATCTCTTGGCGCATAGCGATCACCAGTTTCTCTAAATCGGCGATCTCTTCGTTAGTCACACTAAAAACCTCGTCTTTAAATTCGCCCTTGTCATCGACAATGCTAATTTGAAATTGTTTGGCAATAAACGGAAAAAGTGGGTCGTGCTTGGCGAGCATGGCATAGAATACCAGCTGCCTTTTTATCTCCCCGTCGCTACTTTGGGTTTTGCCCTCGATCTCGTTGCGACTGATCGAGCGGCTCTTGGTTTTATAGTCGACGATTGTAACGGCTTTGGTAACTGGGTCTATTAGATCGATTCGGTCAAATTTGCCGGTAATCCACATATCGCCGTAGTAGACGTGGTGATGGGTAAAAGAGTACTCAATACCCGCTGGTACCCGCCATATCGGTAATTTGGCGTCGTAGTATCGATCCAGTACGGCAATCGCATGGTCGATAATCCGTTTCTGCCACTGGGGGCTAACTAGCTGTGACGTTGCCTCCGTAGCGAGCTCAATAAGTCGTTTTTTCGGTGGTAATTTTTTGTAGCTGCGATATTCACGCATCAACATCTCCAGTGCCCTGTGGACAACATTGCCGTACATTAACGGCTCACTCGGTGGTTGAGGCAGGCGAAGCACCCGAGAAAAATAATATTGGGAAGGGCAGGTTTGATAGGCCCGAATGTCCGAGTAAGAAAGCGGCGATGAGGCGATAATTGAGCGAATATAGTCGAGTTGTTGATCGGAAAGTATCTGGGCGGGTGTTTTCTGGAGCAGCCGTTTAATGGTTAATTTGGACGTTTTTTCGTCCGAAACGGTGTTCTTGTGGTTAATATCGCCTAGTTCAATCACAAACTGGCTCGGTAGAACAGTTTTTTGATCGCTGGTTAATTTGGACATCGTCAAGGACAGACTTTTTTTAGCTCGGGTTAGCCCAACATAGAAGAGTCGGCGTTCATCCTCCTCGTTGTCGTCTTGCCAGTCCGTTAAACCAACAATCTCGCTAGGAAGTTTGATTAGCTCGGGCTTACTTTTGAGTGACCAATTTTTTTCATCAACCCCGGCCAGAATCACTCTTTCAAATTCTAATCCCTTGGCGCTATGAACGGTTCCAATAAACAGCCCGTTCTCGGGAAGGAGTTTAGCGATCGGCACATCGAGGTTGCGGGATCGAACCATTTGGGTGTATTCCAGAAAACTTATAAGCGTGGCATCTTTTTGATCGGCGTAGCCAGCAGCTAGGTTATAAAACGATAATAACAGCTCCGCCCCGGCCAGCGTATCCAGCGATAGGCGTTTCTGGAAGTGCCTGGTTTCATCCATCAGCCATTCGATAGTTTCCTGGACAGTCAAAGTATCAGAAAGTTTATGGACTTCCAGTAGCTGCTGGGCTGTCTGACGAAGCGATTTAGAGGCTGTTAGTAATTTTTCGACAATTGGGGTTGTCGAACGAATTGATCGGTTAATTTTATAAAGCTCGAGTAGGTCGCTATCGGAGAGTATTGGTCGAAGAGCCGCTATGACTAACAAGTTATTCGTTGGCTTAGCAATCGCCGACAGCAGGTTCAATAGCGATCTAACCGCTGGCTCATCAAAAAGCTCAAGCAGAACTTGCCCGGAAATCGGTAAATTATTTTTTTGAGCAAACTGGGCGAATTGTTTGACGTTTTCCCGTTTTCTCCATAACACCGCTATTTGCGGTAGTGCTGTGCCGGTTTTCTGATATGTCTCAACTAATTGAATAATTTGAGCTAGCTGGCCAACGCTACTGGTCGATTCAAAAAGAGTTACTGGGTCGGCGGAAGGCAAGTTGGCGACTACTTCATTATCTTGACCCTTAACCAGCTTATTTATCTGGTAGCGATTATGGGAGATCAGCTCTTTGGCAACTGCCAGTATCTCCGGCGAACTTCGATAGTTTTGTTTCAAATTAATTACAACCATCTCTGGGTAGCGTTGTTTGAAATGGAGCATATTAGCAACGGAGGCACCTTGAAATCGGTAAATTGCCTGCTTGTCATCGCCCACGACAAACAGGTTGGGATTTTGATAAAAGTCGGCCAATACCCCGACTAACGCATTCTGTGAGTTGTTCGTATCCTGATATTCATCTACCAACATATATTGGTAACGCTCTTGAAAATAGGCCCGAACTTCCTCGTTGGTTTTCAGGGCATCAACAACAAATACAATGGTATCCTCGTAGTCGTACCAACCCCGCTCGGAGAGCTGACTATTATACTGCTGGTATATTTTCACAAATTCTTCCAGCCGTTGTTTTTCGGATTCCGTTGGTTTTTTTCCGGCAGATTGTTTGATAATTTTTTTTAACTCGTCTGGCGAAACATTCTCTTGTTTGGCGGTTTTTATTCGCTGGCTAATCTCGTAAACATAAAGATCGGGTTTGCGCAGTGGCCTAAGTACTTTCAATGACTGTTCGTTATTTAATATTTCTTCGATCAGTAGGAAGCGCTCAGCATCACTGATTAACCGGAGCGTTTGGGTTTGAGTAAACAAGTGGGGGAATATGCCAATAACTTCATTGGAGAATCCGTGAAAAGTGGAGATTGTTACACGATAAGCGGTTGGTCCAATTAATTTTATTAATCGATCACGTAGAGCTGTAACGCCGGCTTCGGTAAAAGTCAGCGCTAAAATATTATTTGGACCCATTTGGGTCTGGGAAAGAATTTGAGCGATCCGTAGCGCCACTACTTGGGTTTTGCCGGTACCAGGGCCAGCTAAGACCATGACCGGGCCCTCAATCGTTTCAACCGCTTTTCGCTGTTCGGTGTTGAGTTTTTTTAAGGCTAACTGAAAATTTTTAGGCGTCGCTAACATCGGTTTGAGCTTAACGACTTTTACTCGCTTCGCCAAGCGTAAAACAGGTATGATTAACTTAATGTTGCCAGAAATTATTAGCGAAAATGCCCAATATTGGGTAATCAACAAGCCCGCCGGCATGGCCACCGAACCTCCTTCCCGCAGCCTAACGTTGCGCGACTGGCTAATTGAGCAAGGTAGAATCAAACCGGGGGAGTGGGACGAGAATGACCGCGCCGGAATCGTTCACCGGCTCGATACCGACACCTCCGGCGTTATAATCTGGGCAAAAAATCACGCTGCCCAAAAACATCTCCGGGAACTCTGGCAGGGGAGAGCGGTTCGGAAAAATTATCTCGCCCTAGTAACGGGTAACGCCCCCGATCAGGGAATAATCGAAGCCTCGTTGATGCGCGACAATAAAAAAGATCGCCAAGTAGCCGCATTATTTCCCCACCCCAAAGCTCGCCCGGCAATTACTGAATATGAGCGTCTGGCAGTAGGGGAGTGGGAGGGAAACAAGGTTTCCCTTATTCGGGCTCACCCGATTACCGGTCGGACCCATCAAATTCGCGTTCATCTAAAATCAATTGGTCATCCAATTATCGGCGACAGTCTGTACGGCGAAAAATCCGGCGATGCCATCGCCAAAGGTCTCCATCTTAATCGGCAGTTTTTGCACGCTGAAAGTATTGAGTTGGAAGGGAATAGTTACTCAGTCGAACTACCGAAAGAACTTGCCGATTGCTTAAAACAGGTTAATATCAGTCTGTAAATGCGTAGAAATTTTTGGATTGGTTTTGTGTTAATTCTTGCCACCATTGGGCTGGCTTTTTACATTAGCCTACCATCGACAACCAGCTTTCTTGGACGTAGTACGACCATCCGCCAGGGGCTTGATCTCCAGGGCGGTGTCAGGTTGGTTTACCAACTAGACTTGTCTGCTTCAGCTGATGTCGACAAAGCCGGGGCGATTAGCTCGACCCGGGACGTTATTGAACGACGAGTCAACACTACTGGCGTCGCCGAGCCAGTAATTCAATCGGGTAAGGCCAGCGGTCAAGAGACAGTGATTGTTGAGTTGCCTGGCATTAAGGATGTCCAAGAGGCGATTAATTTAATCGGCCAGACTGCTCAACTAGAGTTCAAGGAACAGGATAGTCGTAACCCCGACCAGTGGATCAATACCGGCCTAACTGGTAAACAGCTAAAGAATGCGACTGTTTCTTTTGATCCAACAACTAACGCCCCCCAGATCAACTTGGAATTTAGTAGTGAGGGAGCGAGCCTATTCGAGGAAATCACCAGCCGAAACGTCGGAAAGCAAGTGGCAACGTTTCTTGACGGCGAAGTCCTCCAGATTGCAACAGTTAACGAAAAAATTGCTGGCGGTCAGGCCGTGATTACGGGCCAGTTTACAATTCAAGAAGCTAAGGATTTAGTCAGCCTACTTAACGCCGGAGCCCTAGATGTACCAATTAAGCTGATCGAACAACGAACCGTTGGGGCAACATTGGGGGAGCAGTCCGTTAAAAACAGTCTGGTTGCCGGAGTAATTGGCTTGTTATTAGTAATAATTTTTATGCTCGTCAACTACCGGGTGGCTGGCTTGGCGGCGGTCTTGGCATTGAGTGGTTATGCCGTAATTGTGGTGGCGATGTTTAAACTAATTCCGGTCACCATTACTTTGTCGGGCATTGCCGGTTTTATTCTGTCGATCGGTATGGCCGTGGACGCCAATATTTTAATCTTTGAGCGGATGCGCGAAGAGCTACGCGACGGCAAAAACCTGTCACTGGCGATGGAAGAGGGATTCACGCGGGCTTGGCCGTCGGTACGTGATTCCAATATGGCGACAATTATCACCTCGGGAATTCTCTTTTTCACGACAACCGGTTTGGTTAGGGGATTTGCCTTAACTCTAGCGCTGGGTGTTTTGGTCTCTCTCTACAGCTCAATTACTGCCAGCCGAGCATTCCTGCGACTGTTTGCAATGAACAAATGGCTAGCGAAAGATATGGAGAAAATATAATGAGCTACCGCTACTTAGGAAAACGAAAAACTATGTGGCTGATTATCTCCGGATTATTGCTAGTACCGGGAATATTGTCGTTGATTTTCTGGAAGTTGCCGTTGGGAATCGATTTCCGTGGAGGTGGTACGGCCGAATGGCAGTTTGCCAAATCCGTCACGGATCAGCAACTACGAGATACGTTGGGTGAGCAGGGGATTCTCAAGGGATTTTCTGTTTCTAGTTCTGGGGAGGGAAGCGTTTTTGTCAAATTCTTACCAATTGAGGTAGGGGAGTATCAAAAAAGTTTTGCCACAATTAAAGAAAAGTACGGTCAGGCAACGGAGCTAAAATTTGAGAACGTCGGTCCAAGTGTCTCCAAAGATTTAACCAAAAAGGCGATTATTGCAGTAGTAATTGCTTCGCTATTTATACTAGTCTATCTCGCCTATTCCTTCCGGGGAGTTACCTATCCGGTTTCGTCCTGGCGCTTTGGCAGCGTTGCCTTAATTGCCTTGCTTCATGACGTCGCTATATCGATTGGAGTGTTTTCAATCCTGGCGCACTTCTTTGGATATGAAGTCGACAGTTCATTTATTACTGCTACCTTAACGATTATGGGATTCTCGGTTCATGACACGATCGTTGTCTTCGATAGAATTAGGGAAAACTTGCACGGTAAAAATATCGATACAGCCGAGCAGTTCGAACAGATCGCCGAGTCTTCTCTGGCTCAAACCCTGAACCGCTCGTTAGGAACCAGTCTAACCCTTATATTCACCTTAGTAGCCCTATTATTGCTTGGCGGACAGACTATTAAACCGTTCGTGCTAATGATGACAGTCGGCGTGGCCGTTGGAACGTATTCATCGATATTCACCGCCACGCCATTGCTAACAATTTGGCAAAGTAAGATATTTAGCCGAGCAAAAAAGTAGGTTAGACGACCCATTAATCAGCGCCGTATTAAACTTGGCTCTGTGAGCGAATTTTAACGGTATTTTATATTTAACTGGTATAAATAGGAGACAAATGCCTAATTAAGTACAGATTATTAGGTAAAGCACCGGTAAATTACCTAGACACGTTAGTAACTGTGATTTGATATATATCTATGTCGGACAATGTATCTTATGCGACACAACAGCAATGAGGTCTTTCAGAAAATAACAAAAATCGGCAATCCAACACCAGGGCCAAAACAGGCGATATTACTACTTTGCTAGCACCAGCACCCGGCCTGGCCACCCAGGTATTAATGAAATTTGCAAAAATATTAGCACTCTCCCCCGCGGCGGTGGGGGAGAAGAGAGTAAAAAATAAAAAATCTCTGTTAACTACAGCTCATCAATTGGCTCAAAATCGTCGTAATTGGTTGGCCTGGCTACGTCCTTGTTTGGCAGTTTCAGGCCTAGTTGGTCGGCTTGTTCCCAGGATATCAACTGTGTTTCATCGGTTTTCTCTCCCCTATCTCCCCCACTCTGCGGAGTTTCCATGTTATATTTTTCAATCACTTTTTCGGAAAGCGCCGCTGGCGGGCTGATAGTTTCAGTTTTTTGTTCTGGAGCAATTTCGTCTTTTTTAGCCACTCCCCCATCTTCGAGAGTTCTCTCGATGGGCGTAACACCATACCACTGTCGATCAAACCGGTCTTTGATAATCTCAATCTTGTTGTTCTTGAGAGTTTCTTTGAGTTTTTCCCCATCCTGATCCTTGGGTTTTGTATCTGAATCCCCCGCCGGCTGGACGAATCGCTGGGGCTCCTCTTTGGCTGTCGGCGACGTCACTATCCGATCAGTTTCATCTTTGCGTCTGGCTCCCCCACTCTTGCCCGTGCCATCTTCTTCCGACAAATTAATTGGCATGGACCATTCAGCGATATAATCCTCAACGTCTGTTCTTGGCGTTGAATAGCTGGCTCGGCTAGCAGCAACAACGGCATCTTTGAGGTTGGATTTTTCCTCGGGCGGCGGTAGAGTTCCGGCCGAGAAAGCTGGGACGGTTACCCCATCGATCGCCATTTTGATATAAATCTGCCGATTCGGTAGATTAACTAAATCGTTAACTTCGAAAATCGGCTCGTATTCTTTCCTGAGAACTTCGGCGTCCGACGCCCCAACCCTAAACGAAATCATTGTTCCAACATTGCCAAAGACTGCATTGGCGACAGTTTCCGGCATTTGATTAATATACTGGTTAATCATTACCAAATTTAGCCGGTATTTGCGGGCTTCCGATAGAATTGTCGCGAACGAATCGGTGGCAAAGTTCTGAAACTCATCAACGTACAAGTAGAAATCCCGGCGGTTTTGTTCCTCGATATTAGTTCGTCCCATCGCCGCCAACTGGATTTTGGTAATCAGCATCGAACCCAATAGCGCCGAGTTGTCCTCGCCAATTTTTCCGGTCGACAGATCGGCTAGCAGAATCTTCCCCTCGTCCATAATCTTGCGGATATCCATAGTCGTTTTTGGCTGGCCAACAATATTGCGAATAATCGACGACGACAAAAACTGGCCAACCTTGTTTTGAATCGGTGCAATCGCTTCCTGGCGAAACTTTGGCTCGTATTTTTCATACTCATTCAAAAAGAAGTCTCGTATTACCGGATCCTTGATTGCGTTGACGACTTTTCGGCGGTAAGCATTATCGGTTAAGACCCGCATTACCCCTAGTAGAGTGGAGTTTGGATAATCAAGTAGAGCGATAATAGCGTTGCGTAAAATATACTCCAGCCGCGGGCCCCAACTCTCGCCGAAGATTTTCTTAAAAATACCGACCACTCCAGAGGCGATAATATTCTGAACTTCTGGCTCAACGTTCTCCAGCACGTTAAACCCAATCGGGAAGTCCCGATCAGCTGGGTTGAAATAAACCACATCTTGAACCCGATCTTCGGGAATAAAATTCAGCACGTGGTCGATTAATTCGCCGTGCGGATCGACCACGGCGACGCCGCGGCCTTCGCGGATATCGTCAAATATCATATTCTCCATCAGCGTCGATTTTCCGGTGCCGGTTTTACCGATAATATAGCTATGTAGTCGCCGGTCTTGTTTTTTAATCCCAAATTTACGGACGCTATTGCGGAAGTTGGTTTGAGCAAAGACCGTTAGTTCATCGGCCGCAACGGATCCAACCACCGGCAAGTTGGCAGGCGGTTCCCCTTTCTTCGACCCCGCCCAAGCAATGGTTGGGGTAGTAACGGTTTCGGACGGGAAATGAAAGATCGAAGCCAACTCGGTAATATTCAACAACAGAGCCGCATCCCCTACTACGCGGTTGCGATACAGCTCGAGCGCCGCCTTATCATCGCTAATCGCCGATGTAACAAAAGAGTTAATATTTATTGAGTTAAATTGTTTGTATCCACCAATCACCTGCTCAAGCTTGGCCTTGGCCGAGAACGAGTCTGGCGCTACCGCCACCAAACGAATTGTCGCCTCAAAGCCGAGCTTGGTGATTTTTTCCTCAACCCCCTTAAGAGCTTGTTGAACCGGTCCGCTTAACTCTTTGCCTTTGTCATCCTTTTTCTTTTTGTCATCTGGTAACGGTTTGGCCGCGCCGGTAAAAACCGAGCTGAAAAAATCACCGCCTAAATTTTTTAGCTCGTTGGCAACTAGCGATACTGGACCACTGCTTTTGGCGGGCGGTTCTTTGATATTTTTTACTTCCTTCTCCCCTTCTTCCTGCCAAGAGTCGTCGATCGGTTTAATAATAATTTGCGACCAAACCTCTTCGTTATCACCGGTCGAGCTAAGTACTCCCGTAATTGCCGAAAGCGGGTCGACCTCAAAATTCACAAAAGTCTTAATCGGGTAAACCCGGGGCTTGCTGAAATGGAGCTCGCTGGCAGCAATGGCCATTTCTGGCTCTACCACAGCGTAGTCATGCTCTAACTCCTCGACATCTATCGTTGGGTACTGGGCGTAAATCTGGCTCAAAACAAAATCACGCAAACGCTTGGGAACGTGAAAATAAAATTTTATTGCTCGGTGATGCGAGACAATCTCCAGCGATACTTGCGGTTGGTTAGTAGTGTCGGAGCGATAAATACCGTGGAGGGCGGCAAACATCTGCTCGGCCGCTAACGGTGTTTTCTCGTTATTGCGCGGCACCGATATCGATAATATCGAATACTCATCGGGTAGTGCCAGACCACCGTCAACTGTTCGATTTTTTAGTTTTCGAGTCTGTTGCCAGAAAAATAATGCGCCCAACAAAAACAAAGCGGTGAAAATGATATTAATTAGTGTGAAATAATTCATCGGGTTGCCTGAACCTTTCGGCCGTATTTTTGACGACTAGCATTTTTAATCCAAATCGCCATTTCCTGGCTGCCGGCATTGGGGCTTTTTACCCCACGCATATTAAAGGGTTTGGACGGTTTCAAATCAATTAGAAGCTTAACATACGCCTGAAATCTATCAAGATTGGTTAAGTCCTCGGCGCTAACGCCCGGCAGCTCGTGAGTCAGAAATTCGGCATCTTCGGCACCAATCCGGTAGCTAATTAGCGTTCCCACGTTACCAATCACAGCATCGCGGACGTTCTCTGGTAGTTGGGCAAAATATTGGTTGGTGATATTCAAGTTAAGCCGGTATTTTCGGGCTTCCGCTAAAATTGTCGCAAAGGTATTAGTAGTGAAGTTTTGGAACTCGTCTACATACATATAGAAGTCCTGGCGTTGCTCTTCCGGCAGATCGGCCCGGCTAAAGGCAGCTACTTGCAGTTTTGAGACCAAGATTAGCCCAAGTAGATTGGCGTTGATGTCGCCGATTTTGCCTTTGGCTAAGTTTACAAAGAGAATTTTTTTATCATCCATAATATTGCGAAAATTAAACGACGACGTCGGTTGGCCAATAATATTGCGCATTAAATCATTAGTCATAAACCGACCAAATTTGGAGATAAAATAGTTGTACATCTCCGATTTGTGGAAATCGGCGGTCTTAGCCAATTGTTGCTGCCAAAAGGCCTTAACAGCTGGATCGGCGACATTGGCAATCGCCTGTTCCCGAAAAGCATCGTCCGTAAACAATCTCGGCAGATCGATAATCGTTCCACCCCCTGGTTGAGCCATGACCGTCAACGCCGCGTTACGGGCCCAGTGCTCCCACTGCGGTCCAACAATACCGGTGCGATTGGGGTCGAATAACTTATAGAAAATTTCGATTACTTCCTGAATAAGAAAATCGCGCTCCTCGGGTTTTGAAAACTCCAGCAAGTTTAGACCCAGCGGAAAACTGGTGTCGCTAGGATCAAAAAGGATTACATCGTTCGCCCGGTGGGTTGGCACTTTGGCGATTAAGCTCTCAATCGCATCACCAAGTGGATCGATAAAACAGAGCCCGCGGCCGTTGTGCATATCCTGCTCGATCATCGTCTCAAAGAGCGTAGTTTTACCAGTACCAGTTTTACCGATCATAAATAGGTGCCGGCGCCGGTCGTCGTCTTTAAGCCGCACCAGTTTGTTAATATCCCGATAAGCCGATTCCCCAATTACCACCCCAGCTGGTGGCAGATTTTCCGGGGCCGGTAAGGTTTTAGACATCTCCCACTTGAGCCCCGGCGTTTCCAGTAAACGGTTGGGCAGATGAAAAATGCTCGAAATTTCTTCGACGTTTAAGATCATCTTGGGGGCACCCGCAAACATTCTCAGTAGGTACTGTCGAGCAATGTTGTCGGACTTGGCTTTTTTATATTTAAAAGAATTAAACTGCGGTGAGTAAAACTGGGAGAACCCGGAAATTAGCGCCATCAGATTCCCCTCGGCTTCGGCGGAATTTTGGCCAGTTGCAATAAGGCGAATAATTGTTTCGAAGCCGGTTTTTGACGACTTTTCTTCCAACCCTTTCATCACCTGCTCTTGCTGGGGGGTGTATTGCCGCGGTTTATTTGAATCAATTTGTTGGGTCGATGGTTGTTTAACAGTATTGGCAATATTACCGGCGATTCGGCCAGCCGTTGATTGATTAACTAAATGCAGTTTATTTTCGGCCGCGTTTTGGGTGGCAATGTTACTGTGAATTCGCCAGGATTCGCTAATTGGCCTAATCAACATCTGCAAACCGACACCGGCATCGTTATTAACTTTGGTCATTACTGTTGTGATCGCGCTCAACGGATCGGCATCCATTGTCCGGTAGGTCTTAATCGGCAAGACAAAATTCTTGGCTTGTTCCATCACCGCCCCGGCAATGGCCGGGTTTGACATCGAGAAAATCGGTGGCGGGCTGGCGTAATGGACTTCGGCGGTGGGAAAGTAGCTGTGCAGCTGGCGTTCAACGATAGATTTAATGCGCTTCGGGCAAACAATTGAAAATTGAATCGACCCGCCAACCGAGCTAATCTCAAAACTAATATGGGCTGGGGTACTAAATAGCCAGTCAATAAAATGCCGCTGGTGGATAATTGTCGTCAACGAGGCAAAAAACTGCTCCATCGGCGAAATTAAGTCTTTAAAATCCTGCCCTCCCTTATTTTGCTCGGCCGCAGTTTTGGCGCTTTCTTTGGGGATTGCTACCACCAAGCAAACCAACGATTTAACATCGGCAACGGTATCTTTTTTCTGAAACAATCTGAAAAACAGCATCAACCCAGCTGGTATAACAACCACTAAGGATAATATTAAATAAAGCGCAAATGTTGGGACGCTATCAAGCAGCATCGTTTTGCGTTTCGTGTTCTTGGGCACTTGTTTCCATTTGGCTAGCAAGTTGGGCCTGTAGCTCTACAGCCGGTGGGTTCTCGGTCCCACTAACAACCGCCGATAAGTCATAGTGTTTTGGTTGCTCGGCTGGGGCACTCTGGGCTTGATCGGGATGGGGGGTATTATGCTCTGGGGCTTGTTCAACTGTTTTCTCGGTGTGAGAAAATGTTGTTGACAGTTCGCCACCGTCAACACGTGGCGCTTCGAATTGCTCCGAACCGTTCGGTAGTAGATCTCCCCTCTCAACCATATTAAAAGTATACCAACCTCTTGAAAAACTGGAAGCTAAATTTTCAGATATTGAGCATACTTTTGTTTGAACGAACCGTCGTTAATTGCCAGGCGAATTTGGCGCATCAGCTCCAATAGAATATGAACATTATGATAGCTTAGTGCCCTGGCCGAATTAATCTCGTTGGCCAGATAGAGATGACGCAGATACGAGCGCGAAAATGTCCGGCAGGTTTGGCAGGCGCAGTCCGGATCGAGCGGCTGGTCGTCGTCGGTGTATTGGGCGGCGTCAATGCTTTTGCGTGAGAAATCTTTGGTTAGCCAGAACGAGCCGTGACGGGCGTAACGGGTGGGAATAACGCAGTCGAACATATCCATACCTTTATCGACCATCCGAATTAAATCCACCGGCTCCCCTACTCCCATCAAATAATGGGGGCGGGCCTTGTCTAAAAGTGGCGCGACGAAATCGACCGCTTTGTTCATTAAATCCTTCCCCTCCGACTCAATCGCCACTCCCCCAACAGCAATGCCGTCGAATGGGCGTGATTGGATAGAATTAAGCGATTCCAGACGATGCTCCTTAGAGAGTCCACCTTGGATAATCCCGAATAATGCCCTCCCCTGCTCCCCCATTTTTTGTTCATGCCAATAATTTATCGACCGCTCGGCCCAGCGCGCTGTACGGTTTATAGCATCACGGGAGCGCATTATTGTTGCCTCAATAGGCGGGCAATCATCCAAAACCATGGCGATATCGCTGCCCAGCTTGGATTGAATATCTAATACCCCCTCCGGCGTAAAAGTTAATTTTTTACCGTCTAGGTGAGATTGAAAGGTTACCCCATCAACAGTAGTTTTAGCCGTCTTTAGACGGGTCGAGCCAAGTGAATACGCTTGATAGCCGCCAGAGTCAGTTAGAATTGGTTTGTTCCAAGCGCTCCATTTCTGCAGACCGCCGTGCTTGGCGATTAAGTCCTCGCCCGGCCGCAGGTGCAAATGATAGGTATTGCCTAAAATTATCTCGCTGCCTAGTTGCTCCAATTCCCAAGGCATCAGACCGCGAACGGCGCCGTAGGTGCCAACCGGCATAAACACCGGGGTCTGGATTGTCCCGTGCGGCGTCTCCAGCTCTCCCGTGCGCGCTAGCGAATCAGCGAGCGTTTTGCTAACGGTGAATTTCATGGTTGGCGGGCGTCAGCTTGGTTGCCTGGACAAATACGTCGCCGGCAAAAACCAGCCGGTACATCTCCCCCATTAGGCACGGAAACTCGGCTTCTTGTTCGCTAACGTCATATGATCGCAAAACAGTCTCAATAACGTCTTGATGCGACACACAGACCACCTGCTCACCGGCGTGTTTGGCAATAATTGATTGGAAAAATTTAGGCAGGTGCTTACCGATACTGTAAAAACTGTCGTTGTCGTAAATTTCATAGAGATCTTGGCCAGTAATTACTTCGCCGGGAATCTCTGCCAACTCCTTGATAATGCTGGAGGTTTCTATCGTCCGATGGAGCGGGCTGGAGTAAATTGCGGTTGGGCGAAAGGCCTTGAGATACCGGCCGTTCCGGCGGGACTGGCTCTGACCTTTTTCGGTTAATCGGCGCCGGTCATCGACCGTTGGGTCGTTACTGTACGGGAAATCGGTTTGTCCGTGTCGCACCAAAAATATCACTGTCTGAAGTTTCTTGGACATACGGTAATTTTACCAGCTATGCGGGTGGCCAGAAAGCAATAAATCGGCCTTCGATTGTTTTAACTTTTTCGGTTTCCCAGCTGGCTTGTTTGGCAAGTTTTTTTACCACAGCGTTGCGCTCGACTTGGGTTAGACGGTTGAACTTTTCGTTTTCTTGATCGGTTGCTACCCGGCCATTAGCGGCCAAGAACAAATCGGCAAAGCTGTAGGCGCAGTAGTGCATTAGCTCTAAATTGCCAGCTCAAAATTGACATTACAAGCCTTGCTTAGTAATTTTCCGCAGAGTATACTATTCAGACCGCACGTTTGTACCAAGGAAATGCGTTATGAGACAACAGGAAGTCACCGTACCTAAAATCGCCACTCTTCCCGACTCACTGATGGGTTCCGCTGCCGTTGACCAGATCTATGTGACGTTTGGCGTACCAGCCGAATATCGCGATCAGGCTCGCTCGACGTTAGCCAACAACCTGGTGCCGATGGGAGATGTTGCTGGGAGAGATTTGGCGATATTCAACTCTTTACCCGAGGATAGTCGGGTGGAGTTGTGGGAGAAGATCGCCAAAGCCAATCTGGCCATTACTAACGAGTTCAAGCAACTCATCGCCCAACCGCCCCCCGTACTTGTTCTTATCCCCTGACGCTTCGCGTCATCTCACGGCTCGCCGCCCCGGCGAGCCGTTCTCTTTTGCGCCCAAAAATCGTATCCTAGTAGGAGTTTGGTCTTTACCAACTAGGTGTCCACTATGATTGAAAGACTTAAAAAACAACTATCATTGCGCGATGAAGAAACAGGAGAATTCAAGTATGGAAAGTTCTTCGCATTCTACATTGTGCAATACGCCCTCTTTGTCGCTCTTGGCTTGTCCGTTTTCTCGTCATGGGAAAACACATTCCAATCGCCTTGGTACAGCTACGTCGCCTGGTTCGTCGGAACCCACTTCGTCCTCTCCGGATTTGAGTGGGGATACCACCGCTACCTGCTTCATACCGTTGTTGCTAGATGGTTTAAATCCCAGTGCGAGGCTCATACCCTGCACCACAGCCACACAGACGTAACAACGATCAAGAACCAATACGAGATCCGTCACTCCCATCAAAACGAGGCAGCCACATTCCCTGTGTATGCCCTTTCAGCGTTCTGCGCTGTGTTCACGCCCCTGATTTGGGGACTGCAGTATCTACTTCCCGCCGCGCCAGTAATTATTGGCGGATACTCAGGAGTAATGTTCTCTTTGGTTCTTTACGAGGTGTACCACGCCGTAATGCACCTGGAGTACGATAGGTACTGGCGTAGATGGGTGGAAAAATTCCACTTGGTTCGCCAGCTCTACGGCTTTCATCTGATGCATCATGCCAGCATTCGGATTAATCAGGCCATCGGAGGGTTCTTCTTCCTGCCAATATGGGACTGGGTATTCGGGACATACTTTGTACCGACCAGCAGTCTTCCGTTGCCAGGTCAGGAGCTACCCCAGCCTATTCCCAAGCCTCCACCAGCAAGGTGGTTAACAAGGAAACTGGACAAGATTACCAACAACGCCCAAAAACGTGTTGTGCTCAAATCCAGGCCCTAGTTGATACTGCGGACACCTTTCCTTAAATGACCCACCCGTGTGGGTCATTTTTTTATGGCAACAAAAACCCGCTCCTACGAGCGGATTTTTGTGTACTAACTAGAATCCTAGAACCAAGCGTTCCCTTGCTGTGGACCGCCGACGCGAATATTCTTGCCGCCGGTTACACCCTCATAGGCAGTGTCGAACCCTCTAACCACGTTGTGCTTAACTACGTTTCCGGTCCCGTCGTTAAATACTCCGTAATCACCGTGTGCTCCATCTTCCCCTTCGTCAAAGACCCGATTATTGGAGATGTTACTGTCGTTGGCGAAACCGTAGATCCCAACGTCCGAATTACCACGAATGTTGTTAAAGCGCACTTCGGCGCCGTCAACATCAAACAGTAAAATGGCCGTGGCCGAAAAGCTGCTCGCCCCCAACCATTGATTACCCATGACCTGATTGTGTTGAATTGTGCCGATCGCTCCAAAGCCCAACTGGATGCTGTTAGCCGCCAAGTTTGCTTGAGTGGCTGATTGGCCGATTTGGTTGTGAGCGATTAAGACTTCTACATCGCCGTTAGCGACGATGCCGCTCTTTTGAAAACCGTCGAGTGAGTTGAACATCACATCCACACTCATTGTGTTTGGATGAGTACCGTCGAACGGAGCGTTGCGTACCTCAATGGCGTTACCTTCCTGGCAACCACTCGCCCCTTTGTTAATACCGTTAACCGTGTTGTTAACGATCGAGCCGCTGGCGCCGTCAAAGAGAATGCCGCGCAGCCGGTTATCGGTTGGCGCGCCCGGTTTGCAGGTGTTTATTAACCCACTAACCGTAACATTGAGATTTCGGACTCGGGCTTCATCACCGTCGTTTTTGACCACGGCGCCGTTAAAGCCGCCCGGGGCATCAATGCCCGTAATAGTGAACCCTTGGCCGTCGAGCATCATCCCATCCGGAATTACAATTGTTGAGTCGGTTGTGCAGTCGGCGTCCAAATACATTACGTCGCCAACCGTCGTGAACGAACAGGTTGTTACTGCATGTGCCAAACCAACCCAGACAAACGACGCCGCTACTAGCGGAAGTGCTGTTAGAATTATTGTCAGTTTTTTCATCTGTCTCACCTCCTTCCCCACTTTTTATCGTTGCTACTGCGACCGTAGTTGTTGAGATTAGCGATGTCAATATAAATTGGCCGCGGTTGAAAAACCGCGGCCAGTCTTGCTACCCAAGCGCTTGAGCTGGCTCGGAGTACTCCGCTGCCAGCTGCTCAACAATCAAACCAATCACTTTCGGTAGGTTGGCGTCCAACGCCGGCAGATCGAATTTGTCGATTTCAATCTGCCTGTTGTTGCAGAGCAGGTGCATTGCCTCAACGACAATAATCACTGCTTCATGCTTAAAGGTGCCTATTCCAATCCGGCGATTTTCCACCCAACACTCAAGTTGATACCATTGCTGGTCGTTGAGATTGCGTCGCAATCGACGGACAATCCCATCGCAGTCCTCGTCCAGTTGATCGGCGGCCAAGGTGACGCAGTAGTCACAGGCAAAGCCAAATCGTCCCAGTTCAGTCAGCGTGCCCTTGCACGCAACGCAAATGTTGTTGATTTCCATGTACAAACGAGCCTCTGCTGCCAAGTTTACTGCGGCTAAATACGATAATCAACAGTCTTTGGGCAGTTTTTGAATATGCGTTTAAATGCGGGAAAAATATAACTTCTGAACCTTGAATAGTCGAGGAATATTATCTATAATTTTGCCGAGGTGTATCTTACATTGGCAACAGACATTAAACTACCCAACTTGCAGTCGGAGGATTTCTGGAAAGTTTGCAGAGAAAAATTCCCCAAGGAGCATGACTGGCTGGTCTCGCTTGTAAAATCATTCCGAGTGAAAGGACTTAAAAACGTGCTACTTGACGACCGTCGTATGCAGCATCAAATCGAAAGCTGTCAATTTGCCGAAAAGCTTGGTCTCGTGACGTTCTCGGAAATCGGTTCGGACGAAGCGCAGTACACCGGCTGGGTTTACACTCCTACCGAGTTGGGCAAAAAGGTCTTTTTGGATCCGAACGCACCAACTGTGTATGTCCTTCCGGGCTAAAGATTTCACTTGCCGCATGGTTCGCCCAGCGGCTTTTTCTTTACCAAAAAGCCCCCACCAGTTGGCAGAGGGGCTAATTTGTTTTTAAAAAGTTTAAGAGTTACTTTAACTCTACGGTTGCGCCAGCTTCTTCGAGCTTGGCTTTAGCGGCTTCGGCGTCTTCTTTTTTCATCACACCAAGCTCTTTAGGAGCGGCATCAGCCAGGTCTTTAGCTTCTTTAAGGCCAAGGTCCGGTTTGATTTCGCGGATTGCTTTAATAACAGCAATCTTTTGGTCGCCAGAGGCGGCTAGCACCACTTGGTACTCGCTCTTCTCTTCGGCGGCTTCAGCACCGGCGGCGGCACCAGCGGCTGGGGCGGCTCCGGCAGCCATCATCGGCATGGCCGATACACCAAATTTCTCTTCCAAGCCTTTAACCAGCTCGGACAATTCCATTACGGACAACTTCTCTACTTCTGCAATAATTTTTTCTACTTTTTCTGCCATGTTATTCTCCTTTATTCCTTAAATTATTTATTATTCTAGGTCGTTGTATGGGATATACCCCATACAATGCTTTTTAGCTTTTCTCTCCCTTGCTTACTTCAACTGCCTTTACCACAAAAGCAAATTGCTGGAGTGGGAAGTTCAAGTTGTAAACCAAGCCCTGGATTAAGCCAGCCAGTCGGCCAACTACTTGAGCTTGCAGGGTTTCTTTGTTTGGAAGCGAGGCCAGGGTTTTAACATCGGCGGCGCTGAAGAATTTGCCGTCAATCCAACCACCCAATACTTCTAACGCTTCGGTTTCTTTGGCGAAATCTGCCAGCAATTTGGCGGCGGTAACTTCGTCCTCAAAACCGTAGGCCAAGGCCAGCTGACGGGACGGGATCTCCAGCTCTTTGTCTAGGCCGAGGTTCTTCAAAACCAGCTTCAACAGGTTGTTGGAGAGCATTTTCAGCTTGCCGTTTTGCTCAAACGCTTTATCACGCAGCTGCAAGTTGGCTTGGGCGTTCAAGTTTTGGTAGGCCACAATTAAGCTAATCCGGGATTCTTTTAGCTCCCCGACTAACTTTTCAACTAAACTTTCTTTTTGGGCTCGTAATATCGGCATTGGTATCCTCAATTAAAATCGACGCTCAAAGATGACGTCGCGTAAGCTTCGTCCTCGGCCAGAGATTAAGGCGTCGAGCGCCGCTGGCTTTCTTTGGAACGAAATAATTATCGCAAAATAGCAGTGGAACGTCAATTAGTTATTAGTCGGCAAGATCTGCCGACTAAATGGCCAGGATGCCATTTAGTCGTATATTGCAGCTTGATAAGCAATAAAATTAGTAATAAGTTCGTCCTAGAGGAATTTATGCACTTTTCACTAGAAAAAGCACTGTCGATGGCTATTTCCAAAGCTCAAGATGCCAGCGACAATGCCCCACAAAACGGCGCTACCAGTACGGATGAGCAGCAATGCCTCAATATTCTCTGCTGGCTCAAGCAAGACTTGGAGCCAATCTTTTGTAGATTCGATGGAGGAATCGAATGGGTTGAGGTTACCATCGCCCGACCCTATATCTCGCCGGCGGTTTATCGAATCTCCATCAAGCTCAAGGGCGGTAAGAAATTGAAAGGCAACTTCTTTAAAGCGATGCAATTTATCGCCCACTTCAAATCCATGGAAGCCCCTGGTGACGAAAACGACCCAGCTGGCTTTTGGAGAGGAACATCGTCTATTGTTTTAGTTTGAATGAGCCGCGCTTTCAGCGCGGCTTCTTTCTAATTAACAAAAAGGCGGCCGTGTCCCAGGGAGGGGGACAACGGCCGCTGGATGCCTGGTAGACCGGGGGGTGGCGGTACTACCATTCTTGCGATTCGGCCGGAGTGCGGATTGGCCTATTCGCGGAGAGTCCGCTGTCGTCGGCAACGGACATTCGTGCCAGTGTTGGGTCTGGCAGCTGAACAGAAAAATTTTACCCCAAAGTTTATCTGGAGTCAATGGCTGGACCTTACTTGGCTTTAATTAAATCCAGGGAAACTGATGGCGCCATGCTGGCGGTGAGATAAGCAGCAGCGACTCGTGAGAGTTGAAAACCAGAGAGAATGGCGTTGATGTTTTCGGCCAATTTCTGGCTGTCCCACGAGCATTTACCAACAAGCTGGTGGATATTATTGGCGGCATCGATCCGATACTCAATTTTACCGGAGTTAATCTCCGCAATCGCCTTTTTAGGATCATCGGTAACGGTTCCGGACTTTGGGTCGGGCATTAAGCCACGTGGCCCTAAAATCTTGGCAATTTTGCCAACTTTCGGCATCAATTCGGGTGTGGCAATGGCAATATCAAAGTCGATCTTTTTGGTTTTGGCAATCTGTTCAATTTTCGCCTCGTCCAAAACGATAATGTTTTTGATTTTCCCGGAGCCGTGCGGCAGGTGAAAAATGCCTTTGGTTGATTCGTTTCCAGATTTGGCTTTCTTTTTAGTTAATTTTAAATGTAGCTCCACCGAGCCATCAAATCTGGAGTAAGAAGCGGCTTTGACCAGTTCAATTGCTTCGTTAACGCTGTAGAGTTTGCCTTTTTCAATCTGCTCGCTGGCTTTAATGTGCTTCGGCGAGCGTTTTGATTTTGGCTGGGGTTTTTCTTTTTTTACGGCATTTTTTACCGGTTTGACGCCTTTGGGAATGTCTTGATTAAGAGCTTGAGCAGACTCGTTGTCTTCGTGGATGGCGGCCACTTCGGCTGGTATTACTGTGTCGGCATCGGCGGCCTGTTCGGCAATTAGGCCTTTTTCGGCTTGCTCGTCGAGGTTAATCTCGGCCTCAACAGCGTTGTCGGGTTCGTTTACTAATACCTCCGCTTCGTTTTTAGCGGCTTTTTCGTCGGCAACTGGATTATTTTTTAATTTCTTTGGCATTGAAAGTGGTTGACTCAATTGTTCCTTTGTCTAACGATTTTAACAGATAGGAAGAGGCTTGGTCAATGATAGTTGCTAGCTCATCTTGCTCGGCATCGGTAAACGGCGATAAGACAAATCGGGCAAGATCGAATCCAACGTATTTGGGCTTGCCGATCCCCACTCGCATCCGCCAGTATTTATTGCCAATAGCTTTGTCGATCGATTTAATGCCGTTGTGCCCAGCCGAAGTGCCAGCGTATTTAACCCGGATTTCACCGAATGGGATCTCGGTGTCGTCGTGGATTATCCAGAGGTCTTTGGTGTCGGCATCGCGGTAAAAATCAAATACTTGGCGAATCGCATCGCCGGAGTTGTTCATATAGCCCAGCGGCAATGTTAGTACCACCTCGTCGTCCTTGCGTTTAGTTTTGAAATACATATTGGCCCGATACGTGCTGGCGTCTTCTAGAAAATTGAGCCCCAATTTATTGGCTAAATCGATAACGATCCGATACCCGATATTGTGTCGGGTATTTTTATACTCTTCGGTCGGGTTGCCTAAACCGGCGATAACTAACATTAACCACCCAGACCCGGTAAGTTCATGTCTTTGAGCAGCGGCTGCATGCGGGTAGCAGATTCGGTCTGGGCCCGGCTCATGGCTTGGCCGATGGTTTCTTTAATGGCCATTTCCAAGCGAGTTTTGTTCTCCGGTTTGAGTGCTTCTTCGGCGATGGTAATTGAGACCAGTTTCATCTCGCCACTGACAACGGCGTTAACCGTGCCGTCAGCCGAGCTAGCCTCGATCTCCATGGCTTTGAGCTCTTTTTGCATTTGTTTGGCCTTTTTTTGCAAAGAGTAGAGCTCTTTCATCTGGCCGAAATTTGGGATTGCCATACGCGTTCCTTTCGAGGTTTATTTACTTCCCTATTCTACTCTTAACCGAGCAGAAAATAAAGATTACAGAAAATAATAAATAAAATATAATAGCTAATAAATATTGAGTCGCTCTGCGACACCTTAATTATTATCTTATATCTATTATCTATTCTTCACTGCTTGCCACTTGGCATAGCTCTCTAAAAATGGCTCGATTTTGCCATCTAGAGTATCTATCGTGGCGCTGGTTTCGTAGCCGCTGCGCAAGTCCTTAACCATTTGGTAGGGCTGGAGCACGTAGGAACGGATTTGATTGCCCCAGGAGGCTAAGATTGAGCCGCCTTTTAGGTCACTTTGCTCCACTCGCCGCTTAGCGTCTTCCAAAATCTGTAGTTTGGCTTGGAGTATTTTCATTGCCTGCTGTTTGTTTTGTAGTTGACTGCGCTCGTTCTGGCAGGTAACAACAATCTTACTCGGTACGTGAGTGATTCGCACCGCTGAATCGGTGGTGTTAACGCCCTGCCCCCCGTGGCCGCCGGCGCGAAAGACATCGATTCGTAGATCCTCGGGTTTAATCACAAAATCGTCGTCGTCAGTTTCCGGGACAACCTCCACTAGCGCAAACGAAGTATGGCGAGATTTGCTCGCATCAAACGGGCTAATCCGCACTAACCGGTGGACGCCGTTCTCGCCTTTGAGCTTGCCGTAAGCGCGGAAGCCTTTGAGATAAAGGGTGGCGCTCTTGATGCCGGCTTCCTCGCCGGTTGATTTGTCGAGTAGCTCGGCCTTAAAACTAGCCTGTTCGGCGTAGCGGCTGTACATTCGCAGCAGCATTTCCGCCCAATCCTGGGCTTCGGTGCCGCCCGAGCCAGCGTGAACCGATAGATAGCAGTTGGCGTTATCGTGCTTGCCGGTAAAGATGGCTTCTTTCTCTAGTTCGTCCAGCTCGTGTTCAGACTCGGCGACTTCGTATTTTAAAATAAAATCCTCCAAGTGTTTGAGCTCTTGAGCGGCTTTGCCGGCTTTCTCGTGATCCGACCAAAAATCCGGGTCTTTCATCTGCTCGGTAATCGCCTCCAGCCGAGCTTGCTTGCCCGGAATATCGAGGATTTTGGCTAGTTCGGCCTTGCGTTCGGTCATATCCCCTATCTTAAACCAGATAGAAGACTAAAGAAACTGACCCGATGGGATCAGCTAAATATTCGTGGTGGACCAAGTGGTCGCTGACGCTGCTTGGATGTCAGGCGAGTTTTGCGCCGCCACACCTTCATATCGTTCTGGGCTTTGTGAATCGCTTTTTTTACGCGATCTAGTGTCTTTTTGTCTAAGTCGAGTGACATAATATAAGGTACTCCAGAATCAATATAGATATTTTTGGGTAACAAAAAAGACCCCGTTTTCACGAGGTCTAATTTGTTTGTTTGTTTTTTAGACAACAACACCACCACCCCCTTAAAACACAGACTATCTGATATATCAGATAGTCTGCCTATCAATCTTTGACAAGTTTTTTGTCTGATATTCTCAGTATCAACTCCACCCCAATCGCCCGGCAGTAGCGATCAATAAATTTCAGTGTCGGATTGTCTCTCCCCGTCTCGAAATAAGATATGTAGGACTGGCTGGTCCGCAATTTCTTTGCAACAGCTTGTTGGGTTAGGCGCTTGCTTCGCCTACGCGACACCAAATAGGTTATGTACTCGTCTGGTTTGGGATTGATTGATTTGGGTTTTGGACGAGATGGGCTTTTCTCACCCTTCATTCGCTTAGCTCTGGCACTACTGTAATATTTCTTCGATCCTAAATGAAATAATTGACTAAGCTCGCTTTCACCCGACGTTTCTGTCATCGATTTTTACCTGATTTCTAACATTACATTCGTTATTAATTGTAATTACTAAATATTTATTTGAAATATAATCTCTTTTATCTGATATATAGTATATATGATATATCAGATACTCTGAGGGGTAGACGGTGCGAATAATAAAATAATTAATAACTAAATAATGAATTGGGTAACAAAAAAGACCCCGTTTTCACGAGGTCTAATTTGTTTGTTTGTTTTTAGGCAAACAAAGCAGCTTCTTTACGAGCCAATACGTAGCGTCGGAAGGCAGCCGCAAAGGCTGTCATCGCGCCAGGCAGTAAAGCAACTTCGGCACCGGCTGCTGGCAAGCGGTTAGTCTTGCTAGTTTGGGCAACCGTTACGCAACTGGTCTTAGCGACGGCAGCTGCGCTGGAACTGGAACCAGCACTGGCACTAGCACCGGAAGCACTGGCGGCAGCTGCAGATGCAGCGGCAGCGGAAGCACTTGGGCAAGTAACCTGTTTGGTAACAGTTTTTTCTGTCTTAACTGTCTTGCCGTCATTTTTGACGGTGGCAACAGCGACAGAGCTCGAACTAGAGCTCGAAGCGGCAGAGCTAGAAGCACCGTTACCAGAGCTGGCCGAAGCCGCACCGGAGGCACCACTAGCAGCAGCCGCACCGCCAGAGCCGCCAATAACGACAGCCGAGGTGGTTGAGCTTGTAGAGCTAGAGCTTGTTGACGCAGCCATTGCTGAACCGGCAAAACCGGCAGCCAAAACAACGCCAAACAGTGAAAGAATAATTTTATTCATCAATTATTTCTCCTTTTGTTAATTCATCTACATTCCCAACCAATTCGACCTGTACGCTTGCGCGCAGGATTAGTTAGGTATGGAATGAACCGAGTCGCGCGGATGCGCGACTCGGCAAGGAAAGGAAGTGGCTCTAGCGTGAACCAGAGCCGGAGCTGCCACCACCGCCTCCACCGGCTGCCCCGGAAGAACCGGAGCCGCCCGAGCCGGATGTACCGGCGCCGGAGGTCGGGGTTACAGCGGTTGAGGACGTGCTGGCCGCGGCGGCGGCTGCCGCTGCAGCAGCGCCGTAACCGTTAGCGCTGACGCGCGAGTTGTTGAACGAGAACCCTGGGATCCCGTTGAGGACCGGTGTGATGACCGTTGGCGGTGCCATCTGCCCGACATAGCTGATCTGCGACCCGTGGATAAAGACGGGCAGCCATCGATCAACGTAATCTGTCTTGTATTCGGTCCTGTACTCGACCGGACCGGGTACGTCGACCCTGTAGGGTACTGGGATGTACTCGGTATCGCCCTTGATCTTGATGATCTTATCTCGCTCGACGATTTTTTCTTTCTCCACAACAACCCGAATCAAATCGGTCCAGTTGCCGCAAGCAAGAATCACTAGGCGATTGTATTCGTCCCAGGCCGCCCAAGTCCCGGCTTTGTGCCATTGGGGCTTGGTGTGCTCACCGTTGGCGCCATACATCGCCGTATAGACGTCCTCGGGTAACTGGAACGGTGTCCAACCACGCGCTTTTGCCTGCTCCGGCGTAACGCCACCCTTAATCATCGGGTTGCGGCCGTAGGTCGCATACTTGCGCTGGGAAGGGTTAGTCAGGTCGGGGTTTTGGGCAAAGCCCATCACCCCGAGAACGACGAGAAGAACTATGGCGGCAAGCCGCCCTTTTGCTGTGTGTTTCATCGTGCCTCTTTGAACTTGATTTCCTTGGTCGTACCGCCCACCGTAATGAGCAATTTGCCGGTTGGTTTTTGACCTCGCCCGAGAGTGAGATTAACCAACGCCGAGTAGATCGGACCATCCGGTGTGTCGGCGCGACCGTTTTTGTAAACGTGACGCTGGCCATCGGACGAAACGTACTCAATCTTCATCTCTTCTCTCGAAAAGATTAGGATCGCCACGCCGTCCCCATTGTTGGGAACGCCGATTGTGTCGCCCTGATGCGGTTGCTGTTCGCTGGCCCTAAGGGCCAAATGACGCATAATCGCATCTTTGTCGCCGACCTTGCGGTCAACGTCATCGTAGCGATAGACGTGGATTTCAAACAAAGAATTGCGCTCGGTCGATAGATCGGGCGGGCTCTGTTTGATTTGGTAGCCCTGGCCGCCCCAACTGGTGTTGGCTTGGCCTTGACTGCCCTGAACTGGCGGCTCTTGGCGCTGGAAGCCCTGCTGTTGCATGGCGGCCAATTCCAACTGCATCTGCTCAAGCGACGCGAAGTTACGGACTGTTCCATCTGGCAAAAGAGCAGTGAGTGACTGCCACGCAGGCGTCATACTTGCTCCCCCACCAGTTGCCGCCAATCGGTTTAGTTCCGATTGAAAGGCCCGGATAAAGTCCGCTTCGTTTTGGCGTGAGAAGATCGCAGTACCCCATTCGCCACGTCCACCTAGGACCTTGAATTGGTGGACGCCGATTGGGATATCCCGAGCTCTGATGAATGGGTAGCCATCAATGACACCCTTGGCACCGATGATCTTCTTTTTTGAGAAGGACCAGTCGCCAGAGTCAACGTCGCGGAATGCGATCATTTGGTCGTCCAAGTAGTATTTCAGATCACGAGGCGGCGGACCGCTCGTGAAAGCTTTCACCTGGAAGACTATGTCGTCGGGCCAGTATGTCAGAGTTGGAACACGCGATGCCGGCCAAACGCCAAGGTAGTGGAGGTTGCCCTCACTGTCCTCACGATAGACATCGCATTCAATTGCCAGCGTTCCGATTTCGTCACGCTGGCTGTTAGCCAGGGCGCTGTTGGCGATGCCACCAAACAGCAGTGCTCCGAGTTCCAGAAGCTGGGCCGGTGTCGCTGAGGCGAACATCAGGCCCAGCAAGATAACGAGAATTTTGAAGTTTTTCATAACTGTATCGCCTCTCGCATACTGACTTTTTCTTGTCAGTACCGTCTCAGCCAGGAAAAGGGAAGGAGGGAAATTGCCGTAGATAGCAAGCTATCAATAGTGGCAACTCTCCCTAATCCCAGCCGAGACGGTACTGACAAGTTACTCTCTCCAATTTGCCCGCAACAAATTCGGTAGAAAAAGTTGCGGGCAAGTTGGAGGGGGCGAACTCTTGCGAGCTCGCCCCTAGGTAGACATGACAAAAGATTGATGGAGGTGGGGGCACCTGGCCCACCACCTCCAGTTCGCGCGCTCTGGAATGAAGGAACACTAGGACAGGTTGACTACACCTGCAGTAGGCGCACCTACTTTCGTCCGTTCGATCCGCCAATGGCGGAGGTATTTCGAATGACATTATCCCTTTGCCGTTGCAGCCCCATGGGTCTAGGAACGATGAGCGCGCTTAAAAAGCGTTTTGAGGTTACCCTCTAATCCATTAATAGCACTGCTACAAATGGGTTGGAAGGGGCGACGCGTTCGAAAATGCGTCGCCCGGGCTGTGTCCCCCCTACGAAGAGAGGACGGGCTCATAATGTTCGACGGCCTTTTTGAGTTCGTCTAGACAGTCTTCGGCTATGCCACCGCCGAACAACTCTAATAGCTCCGGGAACTGTGTCTCGTGCATACGAGACAATAACCCCCATTCTGGCACTGCGTTCCCTTCAGGGTCGAAGATTGTGTACCATCCGTCCATAGACAGGATAGTCCAATCTTGCCCCTTGTCTTCTAAGGAGCCAAGGTAAAGGCTGATCACGCGGTTCCCGACTGTTCGGGACTGCATGGTCATCTGAACAACGTAACCCCTGCAGACGCCCCAGGAGTTGGGCTCTATGTCAAACCCTACCCGGTACACCACCCGGCCACCCGGGCTTGCGTATGTCCACCCGTTGCCTGTGTGGTGCCATGCAAGAGCCCTGTCGGTGTATTCCGACCCTGGGTGGTCGCCCCTCCGAATTGCTTCTTCCGCATTGTAGCGGGATTCAGCGTCGAGCATGCATCGCATAATTCTGCGATGCATGTCATTGCCGCCATGCAACTCGTTGCTACTCTCGTAAAGGTCTTGCGGGGTGATGGCGAAGGCCCACCCGTGCGCTAGAGCGCGGGCAACCATCGTAATAATGGTTAACATGCTTAGGGGCAGTTGGTTGATTGTTTCTGTGCTCATATTCACTCCAATCCACCTGCATATATAAATGTAGGCGCGTTGGAGAGAACAAGATGTTAAGGTTCGGCCGCTTTTGGGAGATTGCTCATTAGACGCAACCCTCACAGCCGTGTCCGTTCATTAGACGGCACCTTCAAAGAAAACAAAAAGCACTTGCGGTTATGCCGGAAACATCCAGCGACCGCGTTTCTACCGCTGCGGTTGGGCAAGTGACAATCTATGTTTTTGTTTTTGAAGAACACTGTTGCATACTGCAACCGTATGCCGGGATATTAGCATATGTTATTAATAAAGTCAATACTTTGAGGGTATTTTTTAACGCGGTAAGTAGGTAGTCTGGTTAGGTGTATCCACTACTTCGTAGCCCATCTGGTAGATTTCGGCTTTGCGGTTGTCGGCCGTAAGGAAATCGTTCCTGGCTCGAGCGGCATCACGTTGAGTGGCTAGTTCTGTTGCCTCGGCGCTCTCTCCTATATCTACGTACTTGATTCCGAAAAGTTCAAATAGCATATGTGTTTGTTCTTGACCAAGTTTCAGATAATTCTCGCTCCAGGTTCGAATAGCTGTTGGTGTGTCTAGATCGTCATCTAGGGCCGCTAGAATTTCTTGATAGATCTCCTGTCCGGCCGATTTCTCCATCAGCGGGTAGGCCTGGAAAATCTTCCGGCGCAAGGCCACCCCCTGCTCCATTACCTCCTTGGTATAGTCAAAGGGTTTGCGGTAATGGGTTTGGAAAAAAGCTAACCTAATTTCGTTAGCCGAGTATTCCTTTAGAGCATCCTGGACATTAACCTGGTTATGGAGGGATTTACTCATTTTTTTACTGTCCACCGTCAACATCCCGGTATGAACCCAGTAATTGGCCATTGGTTTACCGGTTAGGCTCTCGGTCTGGGCAATCTCATTTTCGTGATGGGGGAAGACATGCTCCACCGCTGAACCGTGAATATCAAAGGTATCGCCCAGGTATTTCCGGCTCATTGCTGAACACTCGATATGCCAGCCCGGATAACCCTTGCCCCACGGTGAATCCCAGGTCATCTCTGGATCGTTGATCCGAGAATTCTTCCAGAGAGCAAAATCGGCGGATGAGCGCTTATCGGCAGCAGTTTCTACCCGTGTACCAGTTAATAGCTCGGATATGGAGCGGTGGCTAAGCTTGCCGTAATCAACCTTCTTAGAAACGGCAAAATAGACGTTTCCTTGGTTGGTAACATATGCGAAACCGGCGTTAATTAGCCCCGTAATAAACTCCTGAATTTCCTTGATATTAGCCGATGCCTTAGGGAGCTGGCTCGGCAAAAGAATATTGAGATTTTTTAGATCCTTCAGGTGTGACTCGGTAAAATGCTCAGCAATTTGGCGGGGAGTTTGGCCAGTTTCGGCAGCTTTCTTTTGAATCTTATCGGCACCGACCTCGGCATCATTAACCAAATGCCCAACATCGGTGATGTTCTGGATATAGTTAACGCTAAATCCTTGGTTTTTTAGCACCCGGTTGAGTAAATCGAAACTTAGATAGGTTCGGGCATGGCCAATATGGTCGTAGTCGTAAACGGTGGGACCGCAGACATACATCGACACCTCGCCATCTATAATCGGCTTGAACTCGTCTTTTTTACCGGTGAGGGTATTGTGGATTTTCAACATCTTGTTTCTTTGTATCTCAATTCCCCCCTTATATAAAGCCTGGCGACGAAACATTATTTTTACGGTATCCGCAGGTGATTTTTGCATGGTCCGCGCTGATTAAATGGCGCGGAAAAATCACCGAGGATTAAAGCCCGAGACTCGCTGGGTCGAGAGGCTGTCCGAAAAAATAATGTTTCTAGCTACGCCTCGTCGTCAAACGAATCGTGACGATAATCCTCGTCGTTTTCTTCGTGCTCTTTACTAGCAAGCGCCTCTAGCGATTGGGTGCCAGCACCCGCGTCATCAACACCGACACTACTGTCCAATTCATCGTCTTTGAGATTTTCTGGGTTTGGCTCAACGTTGTCGTCCAATACAATCATCTTGCCGCCGCAGTTAGTACAGGTGTCGTTATCGACCGGTGTGGTCTGACCGCAGGACTCACAGACAAATAGTTTTTCGTCGTCTGACATTTCCGAATAATTGTAGCTTAATTATTTTTGCTGCAACAGTATTTTATTGTTGGTCGTAACTCCGGCGACCCTCGAGCGCTCGTGAAAGAGTTAGCTCGTCGGCATACTCCAAATCGCCCCCGACCGGCAGACCTCGGGCTAGCCGAGTAACGCTTAGCTTGGCATCGATCTTACCGTCTTTAATCGCCTGGGTAATTTGTTCACCGATATAAAGCGATGTTGCCTCGCCCTCCAGCGATGGGTCAGTCGCCAAGATTACTTCCTGAACGCCGTCTTCTTCCAGCCGAGCCAATAGCTCTTTGATTTTTAAATCATGGGGTCCAACGTTATTGATCGGTGAAATTTGTCCGCCCAACACGTGGTAACGCCCAGCAAACCGGGCTTTTTCTAAAGCTATCACGTCCAATGATTCTTCAACCACCGCTAATTTCTCTGTTTCCCTCTGACTATCGGCGCAAATTGGGCATGGGTCGGTCTCGGAAACCAAATTACACTGCGAGCAGTAGGTAAGGTTTTTTCGCAGATCGCCAAAGGCCTGACCAAATTGGGTTAGCTCGTCGTCGGAACGAGTGAGCATATAGAAAGTTAGGCGGTTGGCGGTTTTGGGGCCAATACTCGGTAGACTACTTAAGGCCTCTGCCAACTTCTGAACCGACTTAGGAAGGATGTTTTGCATTACTTATTCGTCTTACCAACTTCTACCTTGTCCGTCACTTGATCGTCCTTGGAAAAACCGCATTGGCTGCAGGTTAGGCCAGATTTTTTATTGACCATCACCCCTTGGCACTGCGGGCATTTTTCGCCCGTTGGCTCGTCCCAATAAGCAGTTTTACAGTTTGGGTAGCCCGAGCAACCCCAAAATACTTTGCCTTTGCGAGTATTTTTGCGCACCAATTCTTTACCGCAATTTGGGCATTTAACGCCGGTGCCAACGACAATCGATTTAGTGTATTTGCAGTTGGGGTAATCGGAGCAGCCGATAAACGAGCCAAACCGACTTTGTTTCATCTCCAAGGCCTTACCGCACTTTGGGCAAGGGTTTTTTGTTTCTTCGGTAATTTCCTTGGACAGTTCTTGGTCTTTTTCGTCGATTACCGGCGCAGTGTGGTCACACTGTGGAAAACCGCTACAAGCATAGAATTTGCCAAATCGGCCCAATTTAATAACAACATCCTTACCACATTTCGGACATTTTTTGCCGGTATTTTCGTCGACGACAGTTTTTTTCTCAATCGTTTTTTCTTTTTCTTTGAGTAGCTGGGCAAACGGATCGTAAAATTCTTTAAGCACTGGCTCAAGCTTTTTGCGGCCTTCCGCAATCTCGTCCAGCTTGTCTTCGAGCTGGGCGGTAAAATCGTAGTCGACAATATTAGGAAAATTATTGACTAACAAATCAATAACAATAAATGCCACGTCTTCCGGAAAAAATCGGCCGGTTTGTTTGGTGACGTAGCCGCGATCAACAATCGTCGACATAATCGGCGCGTAGGTGGACGGACGGCCAATGCCGCGCTTTTCCAGTTCGCGCACCAACGACGCTTCGCCAAAACGAGCCGGTGGCTCGGTCATATGACCCTCGTCGTTAAGTTTTTTTAATTTAAGCGCTTCTTTTTCGGCTAACCCCGGCAGTGGTTCGAACCGCTCATCATCGCTAGGAAGCTGGGCGAGAAAACCATCGAAAACTAATTTACGACCCCGAGCAATAAATTGTTGGTTGCCGCCGGCAATGGTGGCGACGGTGGTTTCGACAGTTGCTGGGGTCATCTGCGAGGCGGCGGCGGTATTGTAAACTAGCTGATAAATTTTTCGCTGATCTGGTGATAAATCACTTTGGATATCGGCTGGCTTTAAACTAAAGTGGCTGGGGCGGATCGCCTCATGGGCTTCTTGGGCGCCGCGGACTTTCTTGGAAAAAACATTGGGGCGCTCCGGCAAATATTGGGCGCCGTAGGTTTTGGCAATGACATCGCTGGCTTCCCGACGGGCTTGATCGGCAATGGCGTGGGAGTCGGTTCGCATATAGGTAATCAGCCCAATGCTCCCCTTGCCCGGGATATCGACACCCTCGTAGAGTTCTTGGGCAATTTTCATTGTCCGTTTGGCGCTAAAGCCGTAAAAACGAGCGGCCGCTTGTTGGAGGGTTGAGGTAATTAACGGTGGCTGGGGGCGCAATTGCGAATCGGCAACGGTGAGGGTGTTAACCGAAAAATCGGCATTCTTTAGTTGCTTGACAATCTTGTCCACCTCCGCCTTGGTGGCAAATTCCTGCTTGCCGGTCGAGCCAGCTTTGGCGATGTAGGCCGAAAATGCTCCGTTTTTAGCGCTAAATTCGGCGGTAATTGTCCAAAACTCCCGAGGTTTAAAGGCCTTGATTTCCCGCTCTCGCTCAACAATCAACCGGACCGCTACTGATTGGACTCGCCCGGCCGACAGCCCCCGATAAACCTTTTTCCACAACAACGGCGACAATTTGTAGCCAACTAGTCGGTCGAGAATTCGCCGGGCTTGTTGGGCATCAACCAGCTCTTGCGAAATATTGCGGGGGTTAGCAACGGCATTAGTTACAGCGGTTTTAGTAATTTCGTTAAAGCTAATTCGGTGGACGGGCACCTTGGGTTTAAGCGCGGCCACCAAGTGCCAGGCAATTGCTTCGCCTTCGCGATCGTGATCGGTTGCGAGTAGTAGTTCATCGGTATTGATTAACTCTTTTTTGAGTTGGTCGATTATTTTTTTAGCTCTCGGGATATTTTGATAAGTTACCTCGAAATGTTTGGCTGGATCGATTCCTAGTTTGGTTTTTGGCAAATCCCGGACATGGCCAAACGAAGCCATAACAACAAAGTCGCTTCCTAAATATTGGCCAATCGTCTTGGCCTTCGCAGGGCTTTCAACAATAACGAGCTTTTTCATTAGAGAAAACGAGTTACGATGCTCTTGGTTGAGATAATAAGTGTCTTTTTGGGGTTAGTCATATTATTTTTGGCCGTAAATTACTTTATACACGGCGGGATACGCCGTGTAAGTCGCGTACTAGCGACTATAGTGGCCAGTAAGCCACTAAGCAGTTTACCGGCTGCTATAGTGGC
>JBBDZM010000009.1:80542-97622 GCA_040900165.1 Patescibacteria group bacterium
GCCACTAAGCAGTTTACCGGCTGCTATAGTGGCTAGGATACCACTAAGTCGCTTACTAGCGACTATTTTGTTTTGAAGTATCCCGGACGCTCTTGATATATCTTGCCCGATAACTCGAGCATTGTCAGCTGGCGCAGTAGCGCATCAACCGACAGGCCAGATTTTTCGGCGAGCTGATCGATTGATAAGCCCGAGCCATCGGCTAGCAGTTCCAGAGCGTTGTCGGAAAATGCTACGGGCGAATGTAAGTCTACCGGCGGATTCCCTGTTTGGTCAAGTAGTGCTTCGTCCTCGACAGAAATATTATAGAAATCAGAGAGCTGGATTGGGTCGATTAGCGGTGTGGCGCCTTGGGATATTAGATAATTACAGCCTTCGCTCGATAACTTGGTGACATCGCCCGGTACGGCAAAGAGTTCTCGATTATAGTCGATGGCACTACGAGCGGTCGTCATCGACCCCGACTTAATCGCCGCTTCAACTACAATAGTTGCCCGAGATAATCCGGCAATAATCCGGTTGCGAATTGGGAAACGATAGGCATATGCTGGCGAGCCTGGTGGATACTCGCTAATTACCGTCCCACCCAACTGGACAATCTGCTTAGCAATATGGCGGTGACCAAGTGGATAAATCTTATCTAATCCACCGGCTAAAACAGCGATTGTTTGGCCACCAGAATCAATACTTTTTTGATGAGCTAATTTGTCAATGCCATATGCTAACCCCGATACAATCGTCAATTCTTTAGCAACGCTAGCTGTCACTAATTTGTTTATTGCTTCCTTGGCATAGGCAGTATGTTTGCGGCTGCCAACAATACTAATAGTTGGGCTATTAAGTAGCCCAACATTGCCAACGACAAATAACCACAACGGCGGATCGGGCATTTGTTTAAGCAGTTCGGGATAATCGGGGCTGGAAAGTGTTAGTAATTTAATCGACTTTGGCAGTGGCCGAGCCTTTTGGCGATCGGTTAGCGCCCCAACCTGCTTATCGGGAAGTAGCTGATGTAGTTGATGATGCGGTGTTTTAATAAACTCACTTAACGAACCAAAACTCTTTTTAATTTTATTCCAATAAATTGGTCCGATCTCTTCGACGCCGGCCAACGAAACAATCGTTTCATCATCGACATCGAAAAAGTCCCTCATAACCCTTGACATTTATATCCAGATTATGGTATTTTTCTCCAGCTTGCGAGTAGGCAGCTATTAGGACTGATTAATACTGAGTCTTAATACCTTTCTGCTACGCTACCCCTGGCCCCAAAAAAGCCGGTCGGGAAAAATTGCATAAGCAGGTAGTGAGAGCAGGAAGGAACAAAAAACCGTTGGTGAAAACCAGCGGTTTTTTTAATGTGCTAGAATACTCCCAGTCAAAGTTGTTGATGAAGGACGTGACAACCTACGATAAGCACCAGCAAGCTGGAATAGCGGCCCTACCGGGTCCTCGTTAAGCACTTGAGCTGGTTGATCTCCGAATAGGGAAACCTGGCCTGTTGTAAAAAGGCTGGTCACTGTCCCTTGAAAAAGGACAGGAACAACAATGGCGAGTGCACATTCTCTAGTTAGAAACAGCACGGAGCCGCTCTTCCCAGGGCGGCTTTAAAAAATTACTTAACTACGAGCAGTATCGCTACGAGGGATGAAGCAGCTGACTTACCCAGTAACCTCGATACCCATCGACCGGGCAGTTCCTTCGATAATCTTTGATGCCTGCTCAACGGATCGGGCATTAAGATCGCTCATTTTGTTTTCGGCAATCGCCATAATTTGGGCTTTGGTAACTTTACCGACTTTCTCTTTGCGGGGGGTCTGCGAACCCTTGTCTAAACCGGCAGCTTTTAATAGCTGGTTGGCGGCAGGAGTGGTTTTAGTAATAAAGCTAAATGATCGGTCTTCATAGATAGTTAGCTCAATCGGCACAACTGTATCGCCCATTGGCCGGGTTTGCTCGTTAAATTGGCCGACGAACTCCATCAGGTTTACGCCGTGGGGACCCAAAGCAGTACCAACTGGCGGCGCTGGTGTGGCCTTACCGGCGGGAAGTTGTAATTTAACGATTGTTTTAATTTTTTTTGCCATTTTACCCTTTCAGGGAAGTTCCAACGCCCAATTCCCAAGTCCCAATGATTGTTATTTGTAGTTTGTTAGTTGTTTGGTTTTTGGGGGTTGGTATTTTCATCTTATATTTTCTTTACTTGTAAAAAGTCTAGATTCACTGGTGTTTCTCGGCCAAACATTGAGACCGAGACTTTAATCTTACCCTTGACCGGATCGACTTCGGTAATTTTTCCTTCGTAACCCTTGAGCGGGCCGTCGTTGATTCGGACTAAATCGTCGATTTTTATATCAACGGTGTGCTCTGGCTCGTCTTTAGCCATTTTGGCTTTGATGGCATCGACTTCTGATTGGGGGATTGGCGTTGGCCGAACGCCGCTGCCAAGGAATCCTGTAACGCTGGGGGTATTGCGAACAACGTACCACGATTCGTCGGTAACGATCATATGGACAAAAACATAGCCGGGAAAACTGCGTTTTTCGACGATCCGACGCTTGCCGTTGCGGATCTCGACTTGCTTTTCTTTGGGTACGACGACATCGAAAATAAAATCCTTAAGTTTTAGATTCTCTGTTCGCTGTTTAATGTTGTCAGCGACTTGGTCTTCATAGCCCGCGTAAGTATGAATCACATACCAACCGGCTTCGCCGCTCTGTCGAGCGGCTTCGGTGGAGTCTGTGATTTCTTCGGTCTTTTTATCGGTCTTTTTATCTGTCATTTTTATCTAGTAATACTAATTAATACTAACTGCTGGAAGCCGTAATCGATACCGGTAAATACTGCTGCGGATATGGCGACAACAACTATAACCATGCCGGTGTGTTTGATAACCATTTGACGGGTTGGCCAAACGACTTTCTTACCCTCTTCGTAGACTGTCCGAAAATAATTCTGTCCAAGATTGATCGCCATTATTTTTTACCGGCCTTAACTGTTTTTTTGACAACTGTTTTTTTGGTAACCGTTTTTTTAACTGACGTTTTTGGTTTAGCCGTAACTTCTTTTAATTTTGTTGGAGCAATCTTTGCCGTCTCGCCCATAACTTCTAGTTGGGTTAACTGCTGGCGATGGCCGTAACGGCGCGTATAGCGGACTTTATTTTTAAATTTTAGACCGTGAACCTTATCACCGAGAAAGCTTTTAAGAACTTTGAGCTTAACTTCTTTGCCGGAAAGAAGATCTTTGGTGACAATAGTCTCGCCATCTTGGGAGTCCAGTTGGTTAACAATAATACGACTGCCTGGCTCAGCTACGAATTGCTTGCCACCTAGTTCGATCACCATTACTGTTTTTGTCGCTTCTTTATTCATTTGTGTAACAAATAATTAATTGGAACAGAGAATATTGTACGAAAAAATACCTGTTACGTCAACGAGATTTAGCCAAACACAATCTTTTTATGGCGAATCGCAATGCTTTCCAATATTCCGATTAGCGCCATATCAACAATCAGCGCCGTACCGCCGTAGGACATAAACGGCAATGGGATGCCGGTAACTGGCAGTAAACCCACGTTCATCCCAATGTGGACAGCCGTTTGAAAGAAAAACTTGGTGGCAATGCCAAGTGCTAACAACTGCCCAAACGGGTCAGTAGAGTCCCGGGCAATTGTAATCGCCCTAAATACCAAGATTACATAGAGGATTAAGAGAATTGATGAACCAATAAACCCCGTGGCTTCGGCATAACCGGCGTAGATAAAGTCGGCGTGTGGGACTGGCAAAAAGTTTAAGACAGTTTGTGAGCCCTGGCCAAATCCTTGCCCACTTAATCCCCCACTGCCAACAGCAATTAATGATTGGATAACATTGTAGCCCTCGCCCAGTGGGTCGGATGCTGGGTTTAAAAATGTCTCAATTCGTTGCTGCTGGTAGGGCTGTAAATTGTGTAAGTTTGATAATAACAATCCCAACCCAATTACCATAGCGATAACCATCCCCACTAATACCCGCCAACTCGGTTTAGCGCCGATAAATACAGCGATAAAAATCGTCAAGATTATTGTCGTTGTGCCGAGATCCGGCTGGACAACTACCATTATTAAGGGCACGGCAGCAAAGATTAGATACATTAATATTTTCCGAATATTTATCTGACCGATTACTGGCGCTAATATTTTGGCCGCGATAATTGCCGCGATAGCTTTAAAAATTTCTGATGGTTGGAGCTGGAAAAAGCCAAAATCAAGCCAACGGTGAGCGCCGAAAACTTGCGGTACAAACGACAAGTTTACCGCGATCATTGGCAGTAACGGTACCAACAAGATTATCCCAATAGCATATATTATATATGAGTAAGACTGTAATAATCGGTAATCACTAAACATAAAATAAACCAGCGCTACTAGCCCTAAAAGCGCAAACACTCCCTGATCGATTACTAAGCGGTAATCGTGCTCCTGATAGGTAATTGTGAAAATTGTCACGATACCAATAACGATAGTAATTAGCGGTAACGCTAACACAAACCAATCAATTGGTAGGCTGAAAAGTTTTCGCATCAACTCCGGTGATTGTCCAAAGCGTAGTTGGCTAACTCGTCGGCTCGCTTGTTGAACTGTCGGCGGATGGCACTAAGGGTATAAATATTTCCCGAGTCGGTTAGTCGCTCCAGCTTTGATTTAATACTGTCAAATAGCGGCCGAAGCGCCGGGTCTTTCACCCGGTATTCGCCCATTAATTGTTTAATCATTAGCTCGCTGTCAGCATAGAACTCTAGGGACGACTCAGCTATAGACATCTCCAACAACTTATCAAGAGCAATATCCAACGCCCGATACTCGGCCTGGTTATTGGTGGTTTGACCAATCCTTTGGCAGTACTCGGTTAGGTTATTATCCTGTTTGATAGTATGCCCAAGGGGCGTACTTAGTGGTTCACTAGCCACTATTACATACGCGATTGCCGCGTCGCCCGGATTACCGCGAGAAGCGCCGTCGGTATGGATAGTAAACTTAGTCATGTCTGGCCAATATATCGCAAGCTAAACGGTTAAGCCAGCTAGAACCCACGCCTGATTGTGCCAGTGTTTCCGCCGGAGTAAAGGATAAAGTCGAATATACCAATTAGTCCGCCCGTCTGCCGATTAACTTGGGCGATCAGGGTGCGCTTAGCACTGCCGAAGTAGCCGGTTGATAGGATCTCGGTGGTTAGGCCGTCGAACTCTGGGCCGATAGTCCTTGAATCTCCAGTGTCAGTAATGCCAGTCGTTGTTACAAAGGCAAACTCAACGTTGCAATAATATGCTCTGACTCGTATCGAGCTAACGGTTGAGTTGCCCGGGTTATTTATCTGCATATTAGCGATGGCGGCGGAGTCGTAAATATAATCGCTGACAGTTGGATTGGCGTAGGCGGCGATATCCTGGGAGACAATATTGCTACCGTCACTGGATATCTTAATCTGCTGCAAACTGACAAATGCTTTATCCAAATCGGCGGGGTCGCAGGTTGAAGCGAAGCGGAAGCCATACCGCAGGTAGTATACGGATGTTGTTTGAGAAAATCCGGTTAAATTGATTACCGAGTCTTTCTCCAGTCGGTCGTTGGATCCGCTAAAATCAAATATTCCATCGTTGACGTTGATACTGGTGGTTTTGAAGTTTATAACCGAGTCGTAGTACTGATAGTTTGGGTCATAATCGTCGTTGATGCCATCTTCGATTCCCGTATCGGAGTCGATCTCAAAATTTTCAACGCTTGGCGGATAAGTGGCCTTAGTCAGGTTGAAACGGAATTTCTTATCGGGAGTCGTTTGAGTATTTCTATCAAAACGATATCTCGCTAAGCCATCCTCGATACCGGCTTTGGCGGCGTAGTAGGCCGCTAGGTTATCCTCCTCACGCACCGACTGACTAAACTGAACTAGGGCGATCCGTTGAGTAGAAAAAATAATCGTTGTGATACCGGCCACTACCAACATCACCATAATTAGAGCACTACCCCGTTTTTCCCCTCGTAATCGCATATTTTTAGCGTATCGCATCTATCCCCCAGGAACAAATGATGAATTAATGCTATAACAACTAGCCGGATCGGTTGAGCAAGGGCCACTAAACTGCGTTGGTTTAATTGTTAGATCGATACTTAGCAGCGGCGCCACGTTGGTTTGACTGGCCGTGTAGGGGTCTACTCCGCCGAAAATTGGCGCATCATCAACGCTGAATTTATCGCTAATAATGTCGCTAAGGATTCCGGTACGATTAGGGTTGCAGGTAATTAGTAGTTGTGGTTGGGCACCGATTGAGCAGTCTTTAGCTTCCTCGAGTTTTAAGGCGGTGCGTCCGTCGACGGTTGCTAAAATATATTTCCTTAGAACCAGCTCGCTATTGGATGCTTCCGGATATTTTAACAGCAACGTAACGCAACTAGGCGCAAAGTTAATCCCCAACGATGTTGCACCGTTCGAGCAATCGTTGGTAGTGCTAATAAACGGTTTATCCAGATAGACGTAATGCAGGTCGTTGCTAATCCGATCAATAATTGTCCGAGCCGCTTCGGTCCGTTCGCGAACGGCCGTACTTCTGAAAGATGAGTCGGCACTGCGAGCAAACGCCCCCAAAGTAAGAACGACAATACCAGAGAATATCGCCACGGAAACTAATAGCTCAATTAGAGTAAACCCAGCACCATTTTTCGGTATGACCAATCGGTTTTTTAGCTTTCGTATCGCATTACCATGGTGCTGGGTGAATGATCGTTTTTTTTGAATAAAACCGGCCATCTCACTGGGTTAGCAACTGCCAGTTAGTTAAAATAGTCGCTATCTCACTGGATCGGTAGATGTCCTTATCTTGCCATATAACAATACTGCGCACTTTGACGGCGTTGCCATCGGGGATCAACTTGTCTTGAACAACCCGGTTATAGTTTAAGCTGGGCTTGGTAAATTTACAGTAAATATCTTCCTCCCAAATATTATCGCCGCTGTAGCACTCGCTCGGGAGATCTCTCGTACCGTCAATTACGGCATTATAGTCATTCCCATCCTTAATAGTGTTGCAGTTAAGCAAACCGTCCTGCTGGTCGGCTTCGGCGGCTAGGGCTTCGATGCAAGTGAACCGGTAATAAGTAACTTGGCCAACGGTGATTGTTTCGGCCAGGGTGGGATCAAAATCGGCCGTGGTTGTGTCGATAACGTTACCAAAATCTGCTCCGTCGTAATTTAGCGACCATTTGTTGGGGGTAACCGGATCTTCGCCCAATTGGTACCAGCCGTACTCAATCGGATCTTCTGCCGGCGCAAACCAAATAAATTTCCCTTCGCTACCCGGAGTATTAAAACCACCGCCTTTAACTGTATCGTTGCGAATTTTGGTGGTCAGCTCGATCGCTTCGGTAGCCAAACTATTAGCCGATGCTTGGTCGGCTGTAATCGCTGTACCCTGAATAATTGAGTTGCTTAGTCCCACAACTGCCGCCGAAACAATAAACAAAATACTGCTGGCAACGAGTACTTCAATAAGGGTGAAGGCCTTACTAGTTTTCATCTGGGACATACTCTACTTTAACACGTGCTGTGTAATCCTCTAGGCTCACTAGAGCACTAATCCCCGGATATCTTAGGGTAAATACCGGGGTTGGGTAGTCAAATTGGGGCGCTGCTTCTACCCAAATACCACCGGCCTGTTGGAGAGCGAACAGCTTTTGGGTGGGAACCCGAAAGGCGATAAACTGATTCAACCCCGCCCCAATCATCTCGATGCTTTTGCTTAATTTTATTTTCTCAACCACGCACTCCCCGCTACCGCTCGTTAGCTGGGTAATTGCCGAATCTGGTGAGCAAGCAATGGCCGGATCGGTTAATGGGCGGCCAATTTTGACGACGCCAAAGTAATTCGACGTATCGGCCGGGATAACGATAGCGTAGTAGCCAACTTCGTCAGATGTACCGACAGTGTTACTCGCTTCGTCCAGTTGTTGGGTGGAGCCAGATAACAGCCGGACTTCCTCAAGCTTGGAGCTAAATAGGTCGACGTCGTTAGTAATCTGGTTCTTATTGAGCGATCGGTCGATATTGGGCACCAATAGAGCAATTAATAAGCCGATAATCGCAATCGTCACCAGCAATTCTATTAATGTAAATGCTCTAGAACGATGCATAGCCGGTAATCCCCACATACCAATTAATTATCTGCGCCCCATAGAAAAATGTCATAAAGGCAGCAATTATCAGAAACGGCGCAAACGGCACAGCGGTGCGCATTTTTACCCGTTTAAACAGTAGCGCCAAGATACCGTAGCCACCACCAATCAGAAACGCTAGGGCGATAAAGCTAATGGCGTTCGGAAAACCAACCATCGCCCCGAGAGCCGCCGCAATTTTAACGTCCCCCTCCCCCATCCAAGTCCCCTTTGTCGGGTAAACTAGCAGTGAGATCGGGATGACCGCCACTAATAGTCCGTAGAGCGTCGACTGCCAGCCGTAGAGAAACACCCCCAGAACAATGGCGCTAAATAGTAGTAGATAAGCCATCATGTCCGGCACCAGCATCTCGTAGAGATCGTGAAAAAATACTGATATAGCTAGGCCAGTTGCCAGTAGGAAGGCGCTAAACGCCAAGACTGTCATTGTTAAATCCCCTGTGACCGGGAAAAATAAACTGAAGCCAGCGGCCACTAAGACGGCCGTACTTATCTCTACTGCCGGATACTGCCAAGAAACCGGTTTTTGACAGTAACGGCAACGACCGGCCAGTGATGCATAACTTAGTACCGGCACCAGGTCGTACCACTTGAGTTGGGTCTTGCAGTTAGGGCAACGGGATCGAGAGTTAATAATCGACGCCCAGTCGTCCCAGCGCAGGATGACGACATTCAAAAACGAACCATAAACTAGCCCAAAGACAAAGCTGGCGATTACCCCTCCAGATAACATACTTATATACTACCTCCATTATTACCAAAAAGAAAAACCCCGGGAGGGGGTTGTTCTTTTCTTGACTAGCTAGTCAAAGACTACTGAGGACCGTAGGTAACGAAAGCGTTACCAACTGCCGTACCTATGCCAGTTAACACTAGTGAATTACCTGCGGTGACGGCAAAAGTAGCTCCTGTTACGCCGTAAACACCGTTTCCAGTTGAAACCGTTGACTCCGTGTCGCTCTCAAGTTCCCAAGCCTGTGCATAGCTATCACCAGTCGCGGTACTTATATATTTGTGAGCTAACGACGAGTTAAACGCTGCCCCACCGGTTAGGTAGGCTGTCAACCCTGATGGAACGGTTGTCGCAACAATCGTTGTTCCGCCAGCCGTATCATGGATTGGATAAACTTGTGGGTTCTGATCCAAGAAGTACTGGGCCAGAGCCGTATCCAAGTTTCGAGCGTTATTCTTACGTTGGGTGTCTTGGGCTTTACCTCGTGCGCCAGCAAGCGACACAATAATCAAAGCGGCCAAGATACCGATGATGGCAATAACAACCAAAAGCTCAATAAGTGTAAACCCTTTTCTTGCTTTCAAATTCATATTACCCTCCATTCATTTTTTTTGTTTTGATGAAGACGACTTTCGTCGACCGCCCCTCACAATTGTAAGATCGGTGAAAGCCACTACCTATATAACAGCGGAACCAAGAAACAATGTCAAGAAAAAATTAAAACAAATAATAGATATAAGATAATACATAATAGATATTGAGTCGCTTCGCGACACCATATATATTATTTTTTATCTTTTATCTGTTCTTAGAATGCGGCGGAGAGGTTGTAGATTGGGACAATTATTGAGAAAACGATAAACGCCACGCCGAGTCCGACGATCACAAAGACCACTGGCTCAATCAGGGCGGCGAGGTTTTTAATTGCCTGATTAGTCTGAACTTCGTAGAAATCGGCTAATTTGCTCAAAACTTGCTCCAATTTTCCGGTTTTTTCGCCAGCAGCGACCATTTCGGTAACGGTATTGGGAATCTGATCGAATTTGGCCAAAGTTTGGGAAATCGGCGCGCCACGCTCAACGTTTCTGGCCACAACTTGCAGTATCTCCCGGTAAATAACGCTATCCATCACTTGCGATACTGAATCGAGCGCTTGGATAATCGGCACACCGGCTTGCATCATTATTCCAAGGATTCTGGTCATCCGCGCCATCTCTAGGTTGGTGAAAAGCTGTCCAATCGCCGGGACACGCAGAATAAAGTTATTAAACGATCGTTTGCCTTCGGCAGTGGAGAGATAACGAACCAGCCAAAATACAATTAGCGCCGTTACGGCAATATAGACATACCAGTAGTTAATAATGCTGTTAGTAACGAAGACGACGGTTTTAGTCGTCCAGGGGAGCTCAACATTTGCCTCGTTGAAGACTGATTCCAGCGCCGGGACGATTCTGGTAACCATAATCAACCCAACCACAAACATCGCCACGATAATAAACCCCGGGTAAAGCATCGCTCCCATTACCCGACCCCGGAAACTATAGTCGCGCTCCATTTCATCGGCCAGCAAACTCAGGGCCACATCAATTTTTCCCGACGATTCGCCAGCCGCCACCACCGAGATAAAAACGTTATTAAATATTTTCGGGTGCTTTTTGGCGGCATCCGATAGTTTGTAGCCGTTCTCTAAATCCCGCAGAATCTGCCCCAGGGCTTCGGCCAGAACCGGGTTTTCGGTCTGTTCAGATAACGATCGAACGGCTTGGGATAGTGGTAGACCAGCGTCAAGCATCACTGCCAACTGTCGGGAAACAAAGGATTTCTCCTGGAAAGTGACTCGACCAAGCAGACGATTAAGATTAAACCCACCGCTCTTAGCCATTATCAAAGTCTCCGGAGCTATAAAAGCAAAATTCTAAATATCTTGAATCGTGAATCATGAATCTTGAATCATGAATCTTGAATTGTGAATCTGCCATCAATAGACCATCATCTTAAAGGCCTTCGGGTCGATTGCCCAAGACAGCGCCGTGTCGATAGTAATCTCCCCACGGGAGACTAGCTCCGCCAGAACTTTGTCGAGCGAAATCATTCCTTCGGAAGCCGAAGTCTGGATAATATTTGGCAACTGGTGGGTTTTTCCTTCGCGGATCGTGTTGCGCACCGCCGAGTTAGCAATCATTATTTCTGTCGCTAACACCCGACCGCCCTGAACTTTTGGCAGTAGTCGTTGCGAGACGACGCCAAGTAAAACATTGGCTAACTGCATTCTCACCTGTTGTTGCTGATGCGGTGGAAAGACATCGATAATTCGATCAGCCGTTTGGGAGGCCGAGTTAGTGTGGAGAGTAGTAAAGACCAGGTGACCAGTTTCCGCCAATGTCAAAGCCGCTTCGATAGTTTCCAGATCACGCATCTCCCCAACCAGAATAACGTTCGGGTCTTCGCGCAGGGCCGAACGCAGAGCTCGGGAGAACGAATTGGTATCGGAACCGACCTCCCGCTGGGCAATCATTGACTTATCGTGCTCAAATACGTATTCAATCGGATCTTCAATGGTAATAATATGCTCGGCCCGCTTACTGTTAATCGACTGAATTAGAGCCGCCAATGTCGTTGATTTACCGTGGCCGGTTGGACCGGTGATAATCACAAATCCTTGGCTTGGCTCGGTGAATCTCTCGAGAATCGGCGGGACACCCAGCTCTTCCATTTTTTTGATCGCCATAGGGATAAGGCGCAAAGCCGCTCCCATATTGCCTTTTTGATAGAAAGCGTTGGTTCGAAAGCGCATCTTTTGGTAGCCAAACGAGAAATCCAGCTCCCGGCGTTGCTCTAAACGCTCCAACTGCTCCTGGTTCATAATACTTTGCAACAATCTCTGGGCTGCCTCCGGCGTCACCACCCCGGCATCAGGAATCGGCATTAGTTTGCCGTCAATTCTAATCATCGGCGGCAGATTGACTGAAATATGTAAGTCACTCGCCCCTTTCTCGATTGCGTAATCGAGTAGCTGTTTCATCTGTGCTGTCATTGCTTCTACCATCGGATTCCCCCCGTCATCTTTACAATATATCGACTCTTTTGATTTCTGCCAAAAATATTACCCATCTTGCGGCGCATCCTTGATTGATGCCGTCGTTACTCGCATTACTTCGTCAACCGTCGTAATCCCCTTGAGGGCCTTAATAAATCCATCTTGGATCATCGTGATCATCCCGTTTTTAACAGCGGCTTTTTTGATCTCGCTGGATGGCGATTTTTTGACAGCCAATTCTTCGATTTCTTCATTCATCGCCAGTACTTCAAAAATCCCGATTCGTCCGTTATAACCGTTACTGCAGTTAGCGCAGCCCCGCCCCTTGTAGAAAACCAGCTGCTCCAAATTAAGGTCTTTAAGCTGGCCGGAAGGAACTTGGGCTAGTTCGTTTTTGATAAAGGTTTTGATTGCTGGCGGGATTTCGGTTTTCTCCCGGCATTGATCGCAAACTTTGCGCACTAAGCGCTGGCCAATAACGGCGTTAATCGATGACGTAATTAAAAACGGCTCAACGCCCATATTGATTAGGCGCGGTAGGGCACCCGAGGCATCGTTGGTGTGGAGCGTTGAGAGCACTAGATGCCCAGTCAGGGCAGCATGGGTGGCCATCGCCGCCGTCTCGAGATCGCGAATTTCCCCGACCATGATAACGTTGGGGTCTTGACGCAAAACCGAGCGCAATCCATCGGCAAAGGTAAAGCCAATTTGGGGCTTAACTTGTGATTGGTTAATTCCCGGCAGCTCGTACTCCACCGGATCTTCCAGGGTAATGATGTTAATCCCCGGTTTGCTAATTCGATTGAGCGCGGCGTAAAGAGTGGTTGTTTTTCCGGAGCCAGTTGGTCCGGTTGAAAGGATAATGCCGTAGGGTTTGCCAATACTAGAGACTAGGGTATCGAAATTGGCTTCGGTAATGCCCAACTGCTCCAACGACATAATCGCCGCCGATTTGTCCAAAAGGCGCATGACTACTTTTTCACCAAAAACGGTCGGTAGGGTTGAAACACGCAAATCTACCTGTCGTTTATCGATTACCACATCGAACCGTCCGTCCTGCGGTACCCGCTGTTCGTCAATTTTCATTTTTGAAAGAATCTTAATCCGAGAGATTAGCGGTGCGTGCATAAACAGCGGGGCGCTGATAACGTCGTGAAGAATCCCGTCGATGCGGTAACGAAACCGAACGCTTTTCTTCTGCGCCTCGATATGAACATCGCTGGCTTTCATCCGAATTCCGAGAAACAATAAAGCCGAGATAATCTCCGGCACAACGCCGCGCTTCATTACCTCCGCTAATTCTTCCGGGGTGCTAATTGGTTTGTTAAGCAGTTTGTCGAGATCTTGATCGTCGAGCTGGCCGCCGGTGCCATCGCCCTGAATTGGTTTGGCCTCGTTGGTTAATTTGTTGGTAATATCGGCTTCCGACAGAACTAAACCAGATTCAACTGGCCCCGGCGCCGGTGGTTGGGTGGGGGCGGGGTTAACTGGTGGCAGTGTCGTTTTGATTGGTTGGCTATTGTTAGCTGGTTGGGGCGGTGGCCCACCGATGGTTTTTTCCCTTTGGATATTTGCTGGTCTATCCCCAGGTTTCATTACTGGCGCCTGGGTATTACTGCTACTATCGACGGTTTTTACGGCCGGCAACCCGTCCGGTTGATTGGGATACTGTTTAAGGGCCGAGATTAATGATGCTTCGGATATCCGATAGCGATCGATTAGAACTTTGTTCTTCTGCTCAATATAGGCCAGGATCTCTTTGGTCTGAGTTTCGTTGGGATCAACAGCACCAACCTGGATAAGCGGTGGCTCGTACTGGGCAGGCGCTAAATTGGTTCCAAAAACAATGATCCGGTATTTCTTGGCCACGTTGTAGGGAATCCTGACTAAAACTTCGTGAGGAATTTTCAAGGTTGTTAAATCTACGTCCTTAGCTCTGGGATCAACCTCGTTGAGTAGGTCTGTTTTGTTAAGCGATTTAACCATACTGCTTGGCGGCGTTGGCTCAAAACGATGGCTGTCGTTAACTAAGTGCTGATTAATCGGCGGGGAGGCTACTGGTTGATTGATTCTGTAGGCTCGGTCAATGGCCGAACTAACGTCTGCTTCGCTGGCTACTGACAGATGAATATCCAAACCCTTCTGTTGTCGCAGACGGAGCAGCGCCCCGGGAGCGGAGCTTTGGAGCATCGATGGCCGGCCAATCGCAATATAGATGTCTTTGCCGTCGAGTTGATAGGGAACTACTTGGAATTTCTGGGCAACGTCTCTGGGTATTAGATTGGTAGCGCCCCCACTAATTTCTTTGCCCGCCAAACTTATAAACGGCAGTCCGTAGTAATCGGCGTAAAGTTTCGGTAAATCAGCCCGGTTGACAAGGTTCTTTTCGGCTAGATATTGGTTAATCTGCTGGAGATCGCGATTTTTGAGAATTGGGCGAAATCCCGAGGCGATCTTGCCTCTGGTAACCAAATACTCAACAAACTGTCTGCCCGATGCTCTAACTGGTGGTGCCTGAGAAACATTTAACGCCATGCATTAAAAGTTCTCGAAAACATTTTTTCTACCCAAATTGCTTTGCTTGGCTTTAACCGGAATATTGCTTGGCGAGACTAATCGGCGAATCTGCTGGGTAAGCTCGTTATCGGAAGAGAATAAGTCCCGGGGAATTTCCGGCAGCGTCTGGGCTCGACCCTGGACTTGCTCTGATTTTGGCAAACTAAGAATAACCGATAGGATAAATCCTAAAATTGCTATCACCAGCAGGCCAATTCCGATCATCGATTCAAATTTAAATTTTCCCATCTAATCCCCCTGGTAAACTAGGCCTAATTGCATATTAACTGTCATTTGTCCGTTATCGTCCGAGGTAATCGCTTGGTTTTTGACGATGGCGGTTCGGACATTGTTGTGGATAGCGTTAAGAAATTTAGTTACCGAACCCAAGCTACCGGTGAACGAAAGCGATACTGGTACTTCGCCGGCCGAAGGAGTACCAACGGTGGCCGCATCGAGCGTGACACCACTGCGGCTCCCGAGGGCGTCGATCATTACTAGCACTTCCGGAATCTGACTGGATTTGGGCATCGCCAGAAAGAGCGCTTCCAGGGTTCGTGTTACCGAATCACCTTGGGCTTTAATCGCGTCTAAATCGGCAATTCGCTGTTTGTACGATTTAACCTCTTCGCTTTTAACCTTGACCGACAGGGCTTTCTGCGAGAAGGCGTTAATCTGCGGCCGAATAACGGCAAACCAACCAAATATCGCCACAAATAGTAGTAGTATTCCCCAACGCTTCATATTTTTCATCTCACGCTCCCCAAGTCTACTTGCCCGGATATCGTGAAACTAACTTGTCGGCCCCCGTCGCTCGAGACAAAGCCGTTAGAGTTAAGTTTAATAACGGTAAACGGCGACGGCGTTGTTGCTACTCCACCGTTCCAAGCCACTAGTGCTTGCGCCAAGCTGGTTAAGCTCTTGGTTTTACCGTCGGCCTTGAATGTTCCGTCGCTAGTGATGTTGATCGTATCCAACTTAACATCCTTGGGTGTGACAGCATTGAGCATTTGATAAAAATTGCTCCACTTAACCTTCGTTGCCAGAACCACCTGGAGCCGGTCTGTTCCGGATATAACAGATTCAACCTGATCGTTGATTGTTTGATACTCGGGACCACTCAGCGTTGTGCGCAGATCGGTTAGGTTGTTGGATAGTGATTTAAACCGAGCATTTTGATAGAGGTTGATTCCGAACAACAAAATAATCTCGATAACGATGACAAAAAAGACAATAACGCCAAAACTGTTAAGCGTTTTAGCGGCATCGGTTAAAGATGAAATTTTATCTTGCGGAGCCTCTACGGGCTGCGCCTGATGTTGCTCGTGTTCCAAATTCCCTCCTAATTCAATATTTACTGTACTTGGGCGTAAAACCGGTTGTCAATGCTCGTCAATCACTTCATTATTATTGTATGACCACTTTGAAAAATCCCCTAATCGCTGTATTCTCGGTAGTAATTATCCTAGCAGGGTTGCTGGCCTACGACCGCTTGTCCACAAATAACCTAACCAATGATCATTCAAATGATCCCAATTCCTCAGCCCAGCAAAAGGTGGAATTTGACAACGCCACCCATCAGATATTGGCTGTTGGCGATATCGGTAACTGTCAATCGACTAACGACGATCAAGTTGCCGATTTAGCGAAAACTTTCGATGGCAAAATCCTCACCCTTGGTGATACCGTCTACAAAGATGGGACTGTTAAGGAATTTTCCCAGTGCTTCAACCCCAGTTGGCAGACATTGAAAAGCCGGATCTATCCTAGCCCCGGCAATCACGACTACCACACCCAGGACGCAACTGGGTATTTCAACTATTTTGGCGCAATCGCTGCCCCTGACACGGGATACTACGCCATTGAATACGGCGGCTGGCTGTTAATGTCGCTCAACAGTAACTGTCAGGACGTTGATTGTGGGGCAAACTCCGCTCAAGTTACCTGGCTGAAAGATCAGCTCAGCGCAACATCGACCACTTGTCAGCTAGCCTTTTTCCATCATCCCCGTTTTAGCTCTGGGGCAGTTCATGGCAATAATCAGGATATCGATAGTATTTGGCGGGCACTGGTGGACGGTGGAGTGGATATTGCTCTAGCTGGTCACGAGCATCTCTATGAGCGCTTCGGCAAGCTTAATGTGGATGGACAACCGTCGATGGCCGGAGTACGAGAATTCATTGTTGGCACCGGCGGGAAAAGCCATTATCGATTTGCTAAAATTCAACCAGGCAGTGAGTTTCGTGATAATCAGCATTTTGGTCTGCTCAAAATTTCGCTTGGCGAGAGTACTTATGGCTGGGAATTTATCGCCACTGGCTCAAACAAAATTATTGATTTTGGCAACGACAGCTGTCGTTAACCTCTACCTGTTAGCTAAATAACCCAGGGGGGTGGGTTATTTAATTAACAGGTTGGGATATGGTTTGCTCGCAGGGACGGGGAGAATCGTCAGGCAAGAGCCTTCGGAATCTCCCGTCACGCTCATTACATTCGCAGGGACGGGGAGAATCGTCAGGCAAGAGCCTTCGGAATCTCCCGTCACGCT
>JBBDZM010000009.1:97722-105332 GCA_040900165.1 Patescibacteria group bacterium
CATTACATTCGCAGGGACGGGGAGAATCGAACTCCCAGTACGAGTTTTGGAGACTCGTGGTTTACCATTAACCGACGTCCCTAAGCAACTTTGAATACATATTATAGTAAGTTCTCAGCTCCAATGCGATCCTTGCGTCATAATAACGTATCCTAAGACAACCCATATAATTATTTTTCCTGCGCGGCCCAGAATTAGTTTTCAAGTAACTTTTTGAAAACTGTTTTACGGGTATATCGGTTAATTTTGACCAATACGCCTTTAACTGTTGGTCATCGTGATATTCGTGGATATGGATTAGAGCGCGAAACTTTCCTTCGTCTAATACAAACGATTTCCTAAGATTTATTAAGAACACCTTTATCATCTCTGGATCAGAGTTAATAAAAGCAACGCTGTCACTTAATGATTTTCCACCCTCAGCCCAAAACAGTATTGAACCAAGTAACCTATGTAGGGTGTTATCAAACCTGATAGTTTTTAGTTTACTGTAGACATCTTCAGCAATAACCGTCTCTGCTTCCAGTCGCATATTCCTTTTCGTTAACGCCGCCCTTAAACGACCAAGTCGCCTTCTCCCATTTAGACGTACCTTAGCTATTTGTGAAAGCTCGACATCCCGACACCAGATAGATGCAGTTGCCTTAGATATACCTAAATCTTTCGATATTTCATTTAGGGAATATCCTCTGCGCCGAGCATGTTGGACCTTTAATATGAGACTTTTAGGATAGCCCATAGCTGTGTAACCTAAATATGGTGGTTTAGTAAACTACAGTCAATATATAAAATATACTAACTGCGCTCTTACTTGCTCTCTTTGTGGGGCGTCACTTTTTTACAGCGATCGCAAAACTTATTCAGATTAATTCGATCTGGATTATTGGTTTTGTTTTTTTCGGTGTAGTAGTTGCGCTCTTTGCACTCGCTACACTCAAGAGTGATTTGTTCACGATTTTTCTTTGCCATGGTTTTGTATTGTACCTCAAAATTTCTAATTTGTTGAGCCGAGAACGGGGATACTCGCCTTCGGCTCATTCCCCTAGACGTTCTTCGAGCCGTCTTCGGGGATTGAACCCGAGACCTCGTCATTACCAATGACGTGCTCTACCACTGAGCTAAGACGGCGCAGTGCTGGGTGTAGGATTCGAACCTACGAAGGCACGAGGCCGTCTGATTTACAGTCAGATGCGGTTGACCACTTCGCTAACCCAGCCTGGAGCCACCTGTCGGAATTGAACCGACGACCTTCGCTTTACAAAAGCGTTGCTCTACCGCTGAGCTAAGGTGGCTTTCAGCTATCAAATTTTACCAAACATCCCCCTGACAATCCAGGATATTTAGGGTATTAACCGTTGAGCAACTGCTCCAGCAATTTTCGATATTTCGGTGTAACCGGGTCCAGCCCAATCGCCTCGCGGACACTAGCAATCGCTCGGCGCGTGTCCTTATTACCCCAATAGGCCAGCGCCAAATTATAGTGCCGGCTTGGGTTATATTTTTCGAGTTTCACCGCCATCTTTAGTGCCTCGATCGCATCCGAGTAGTTCTTTAGCTCCAAGTAAAGTAACCCTAATCGGGCATATATCTTAGCATCACCGGGGTTATTGGCGGCGGCTTTCAGAAAATACTGCTCAGCGTCTTTGTGCCGTCCTTTTTTAAATAGTTCTTCGCCCTCTTCAAAGTGCGATGATAGCTCCCGTCTGTTGGCGTGAATATCCTCTTTCCAGAAATCGTTTTGGGAGATACCGCCTTCAGCTAGTTTTTGGCGTGAAGGTTTTTTTGAGAGGGATAAACCAACCTTTGGCAGGCGAAGTTTCGATAGTATTCCCATCAACCACCCGCCCAATTGACTACCAGTTTTTCTCCCCAATTGACTAAGCCCGCCCAACGCCGGGTTCTTGGGTGAATAGCGGCGCGCCACCAAAAAGATAAAGGCAGCCAGAGCTAGAAAAAATATCACCTGAATAACCATACTGTTATTACTCAATACCTAACTCTTGGTTCCAGTTCAAGTCCAACCAGTCCAAAGTTAGTTTAGTATTAACGTTTTGCTTGAGTTTTCTAACTGCCCTGTTCAAGAATTGGTGACGCCTTACTCCTGATGGTTGCGATAAATCTATTTGTTTTAATACCTGCTCCAACGCTTCGATCACCCCCGGTCTGTCGAGTAAATAAAGTTGGCCAACATCAAGATTGGTAACCGGATCAAAAACCCGGTTAGCCCGTCCGGATAGTCGTTGGAGCCGAGAGCGCAGAGTTGGCAGCAACGACTCCACCGACCGTACTTGCAAGATAATTGCCGCGTGGCTAGGCGGTTCTTCGATAATTTTTAGCAGGGTATTTTGTGATAATTCATTAAAATTATCGGCGCCGTTAATTACTAGTAATCGCAGCTCCCCGCTGGGCTGTTGTTGAAACTGCAAAAGTACCTGCCGGAGAGTTTTTAGCTCCGTTTCTGGGGCATTAATAATAATTTGGTCAAAAATTACCACTTCCGGGAAGTCTTTTGAGCCCAGCGGCGAGTCGGCTTCAATCACGTAGGACCGCCGAGGTTTTATGTTAAACATCTGCAGTTATTGTAGATAATTCTTTGCCCTTAGCAATTGCTGGAAACTCCCTAACGTGCTAAGGTTTACCGAGATGTACGAAGACAAAGTTCTCAAGTGCAAAGAGTGCGGTAAAGATTTCACCTGGACGGCTGGTGAGCAAGATTTCTTTGCCCAAAAAGGGTTCAATAATAAACCGACTCGTTGTAAAGATTGCCGAAAAACTAACCGTCAAAAAGTCGAAGCCGAATACTTCAAAATCACCTGCTCATCCTGCGGGCAAATCGGCGAAGCCATGTTCAAACCGAGCAACCCTGACGCCGAAATTTTCTGCCGGAATTGCTTCGAGCAAAAAGTTCTCGCTAAAAAATAACCGCCCTAAGCCGCAACGTTAGTTTTGCCAGCTAGCTCTCTGGCAATAGTGCGACGGCAACGGCTGCAAATCATTAGCCCATTCCATTTTTGGACGTTTGGCTGAATTAGCCGCTTAGTTTTATGCTGCGACTTCGGTCGGTTGTATCCAGTTTGGGTGGTTTTTCCACAAATTTCACAAAATAAGACTTTTTTCATCGGTATTTGTACTTGAATAGAAGTAGAACAATTATATACTTAGGGACATGGAAGTTCAAGCGACAATTCTTAGCTCGGCAATTACTGGCATCTCCGTTATTGTCTTAATATTAATCAGTTTAACCGTCCACGAATTCGCGCACGCTTTTGTTGCAAATTTATTTGGAGACCCCACCGCTAAGATGGACGGCCGGATGTCGCTCAACCCGATCCGGCATTGGGATCCCATTGGCACTACATTATTAGTTGGCTTATTAGTTTTACGGATATTTGGCCTATCAGTACCAGTATTTGGTTGGGGCAAACCCGTGCCGGTCGATGAGCGTAACTTTGATAATCCCAAGCTGTACGGATTGCAGACCGCCTTGGCAGGCCCAATGAGTAATTTTATTTTGGCCGTTATTTTAGCGCTGTTTTACCGCTATATTAATCTGCCGGGAATCGTTGGGGCGATTGTCTTTTTGGGAGTTTATTTGAATATTTTTCTGATGTTTTTCAATTTATTGCCGATCCCCCCGCTTGATGGATCGCGACTGCTCCGGCTATTTATCCCCGAACAAACCTATTTTGCCCTGGCTTCTAACCCGCTGTTGTTTTTCGGCGTCTTCTTTGTCGTCTTGTTTTTTCTACTCGATTACCTGGTTCTGGCCAGTAATCAAATAACCGCACTGTTAATTGGGCTCTAACTACCCTTGAAACTTGAGGGCAAATAGATATATTGGCTGTAGTCTTGTACTCCCCCAACAATTCTCACCAGACAATTATCCCCTGTTTGCTTGGAGCGAACTTCGGGACATGGCGCAGAAGGCAAGCGCGTCCCTCACCTTTTACGGAGTGTAGCTCAGTTGGTAGAGCACATGGCTGGGGGTCATGGGGTCGCTGGTTCAAGTCCAGTCACTCCGACCAAAAGGGTGTGAGAAGGTTGTGAGTTCAAATCTCACTGTCCCGACATGGAATTAGACAAACTTACCCCAGACACAACGTTCCCCTATCGCCTTTTTCGCTTTGCCCACAAACGTCAGCTCAACTCGGTTAGCTCTAGTTACTTTGCGATCGTCTCCAAAGACAGCCATCCGGTTGGATTAGTCTTGTCGATCGATATCGATGAGCGTTGGCATCACGCTCGTTCGGCAGCCACAACTTTTTGGCAGATACTAGTGCGGGAATTTAACCATTCGGAGAGTCGATCGACGTTGATTAGATTTGAGGCGGCTCTCAAAGAGCTCAATAAAGCCGTGGTTAAAACCCAAGAAAAAGTCCGCCAGCCAATCTCCGTGGCCGCCGCAATTTTAGAGAGTAATCAAATCCATTTCTCGACGATCGGAACCAGTCGAATCTTGCTAGTTAGATCCGGCAAATTTAGCGATGTCACGTCCGGGCCGGAGAAAGGCGGTAACCAATTTGCCGCCGTCACCAGCGGCGATGTCGATGCCAACGACACATTAATTATCGCCAATCAAAATATTTACGAGTTTTTGGCCGCCGAGCCCGACGAACTTTGGCAACCGAGGGAAATTGATTTGCTTTGCCAAGAGATCCAAAGTCGCGCTCAAAACTCTGAGCAAGCACTCAATTGCCTAATTATGCGCTACGATCCAGATCGTCCAGCCCAACAAACGCTCTACTGGGAAGAAAGCGAAAAACACTATCCGATAAAATTACCCAAATTTTCCCTGCCAACTCTGCCGAAAATTGCCCTCCCCCAGCTGAAACTGCCGACAATACCGCCATCGCTCAAGCGTCTAGCTCTACCAAAATTGTCGCTTCCGACCAACTTTCAGCAGTCAGCGAAAGTGCTCCTGACTCGAGTAAAAGTTATCAAGCCTCGAACATTACTTATTGCTGCGGTTGTAATTGGATTGGCTATCGTTGGCGGAGTGCTTAAATCTCGGTTTTCGGCGGCAGTTAGCGACGAGCAGGCCCCAGTTTCTTTAACCGATCAGTTCGCCGGGACCAGCGGTAATGACACAATTAACTTTCTCAACTCATTAATTACTGATGAAAAAATTGACAGTCTTTCAGCCGAGCAATTGACGGGTATTACCGAAATAGCCGCCCAAAAGAATATCGAGATAATCTTAAAAGACACCAACGTTAATGAGCTTCCTGAAATGGTAGCCAGCCTTAGCCCATTAGATAAATTGCTCTTTCTTGTTGATCAAACTGGCCAGCTCTGGCAGATTAACGCCAGCGGACAACTAATTAAGATCGATCAGCAATTTAAGATAGTTAACCCCCAATCAATCGTTGCTTTTAGTAATAAATCGCTGTTGATTAGCGACCAAATTGGTAATATTTGGCACTACTCCGGCAAAAGCAATGGCCCGGTCGCTCTGGTCCTGCCCTCTGCGCTGTCCAGCGGTAAAAAATTAATCGCCAAGTACGAGCAAAACCTTTACCTATATAGTCAGAGTCAGAACGCCGTTTATCGGCAACCAAATTTTACTAACAGCATTACCACCAATTCGCCGTATTTTGGTTTGGCGGCCATTAGTAATCCACCCCTTTGGGCTTGGACCGTTAACGGTGAGTTCTACGTTATTACCGCCACCCAAAAGCTGGCCGGGATACTGCGTGATCAGGTGGTCTTTAAGCCAAAATCCCTACCAAATTCCACCCAAAGTAGTCGGGTATCAAGCATTGATAGCAATCTTATCGTTGTCGCCAATGGCCACCTTCTCCAAGCCTTCGATAATAGCGGCAAATTAGTCTGGCAGAAATTCTTACTGACCAAGGATCTAATTGGCGACTTGGCCGTTACTACCAACGACCTTTGGTTGAGCGCCGGAAAAGCCGTCTATAAAATCGCTCTTTAGCCCTTGTCGTCGCGAACCATTCTCGACGGAGCGGAGATGCCAACCAAATCAAGGGTTTTTTTAATTGTCAGGCTGGTGGCCTTAAGAATTGCCAGGCGCGACTGGGCGATTTCGGTCGGCTCACCCTGAACCCGGAGCTGTTCGTAGAAAGCATGGAGATCGGTTGCTAGGGCGTGGGCGTAGTGGGTTAGTTTGTGGACCTGCAGATCGCCGGCAATTTCTTCGACTAGGTCTGGGAACTGAATAATTCTTAGTAGTAAGCGACGCTCAATTGGGTGGGATATTTTAATCTTTTCCGGCATAACAAAATCGTCGTTTTTGGAGAACTGGCGGAAAATTGAGCTAATTCGCGCATAGGCATATTGAATATAAAATACCGGGTTTTGGCTGGAAGAAGATTTGGCAAGATTTAGATCAAAGTCCAAGTGGGTGTCGACGCTGCGACTAAGGAAAAAGTATTTGGCAACGTCCAGACCAACGTCATCCAACAGTTCGTCCAGCGGTACATAGGTCCCGGCCCGTTTGGACATCTTAATTTCCTCGCCGTTATCGATTAACCGGACAATTTGGGTAATTACCCAATCGAGCTTACCGCCCCAGGTATATTGATCGCGCAAGATCCCTTCGACAATCATCTCCATTTGTTTGCTATAGGTAAAATGATCGGCACCCAACACATTAATTAAGCGATGATAACCCCGTTGAATTTTGTAAGAGTGGTAGGCAATGTCGGAGGCAAAATAGGTTTCCTGACCATCTTGACGAATCAAGACCCGATCTTTCTCGTCGCCAAATCGGGTAGTCATTAGCCAGGTAGCGCCGTCGGCCTCGTAAACCAACCCCTTAATTTTTAATAGGTCGAGGTTTTTCTTAAATACGCCGGTCGCGAAAAGGGATTTTTCCGAAAAGAATTGATGAAAATCAATCCCACAGCGTTTCAATACTGGCTTAATCATCTCCTCTAAAATAATTACGGCGGCCTTTTCCCCGGCGCCGACAGCATCTTTTTCTTTCACCCGTTTTTTTAATTGGTCGATATATTTTCCCTTATACTCACCCTCCGGATCACCCAAAATGGTCTTTCCCAGCGAGGCAATCTGGGTACCGCGATCGTTGCTGTAGTACTCCCGCATCACCGTACAACCGTATAGCTCCAAAACCCTGGCAATTGCCTCGCCAACAAATGCCCCCCGACCATTGGCCAGTGTCAACGGCCCAGTCGGGTTGGCCGAGACAAACTCGAGCAATACCCGAGTTTCTTTACCAAGATCGCTGCGGCCGTAGGCATCTGGCGACTTAATTATCGTTCGGACAACCTCCAGCAGATACTCGTCGGTGACGGTAAAATTTATAAACCCGGGGGTGGCAACGCTAACACTTTTAAACACCTCGCTCGCCGACATTTCTTGAACAATTTTTTGGGCCAGCATTACCGGATTTTGCTCGGTCTCTTGAGCGGCAACCATGGCAATGTTAGTAGAAAAGTCACCAAAAATCGCCCGTTTAGCCGGCTCAATCGTAAATTTTGGGGGCTGGCCACCGATTGATTTAATAAATGCTTGGCGAACAGCTTGATGTAATTGACCAATAATCATCGCGATCCTCCGGATCGCTCAGAAAACTCACAAAATAAATTTTGCTCGTTATCATCTATGATTTTCTCCGAGATAATCAT